>NZ_JBEXKU010000048.1:0-62529 GCF_040609575.1 Streptomyces sp. NPDC004647
CGTCCGTGTCCACGATACGGGCGGGGGCGCGCGGCGCTCCTGCGGGGAACGGGGAATCGCACCGCCTCCGGTACCGGGGCGGTGCGAGGCGTGTGCGGGGGCGCGCGGCGGGTGGTGTGCCGAGGATTCTGTTCCGGCGAGATCCGTCCCGCCCGGATGACGGTCCGGATACCGGCCCGGTTGTCCGTCCGGATCCGTCCGGCAGGTCGTCAGCGCCCGCGGGCCGCCGCGGCCTCGCGCCCGCACGCGTACGCCAGCGGACTGATCAGTTCTTCGGCGTCCGGCAGCCACCGGTTCGTGGACGTGGGACGGCGCGCCCACTGCACCGAGCCGTGCGGCCCGTAGCGGGTCGGCGGCGCCGGCACGTAGTCGCCCTCGCCGCGTGGGACCAGGTCCAGGGAGCTCGGCGGCCAGCCCAGCCTCCGTACGAGTTCGGCGGCCTTGGGCGCCGCCCCGGGAAGTACGAAGAAGAGCATCCGCCGCTCAGGGGTGCAGGCGATCGGTCCGAGCGGCACATCCATCCGCTCCATCCGGGCCAGCGCCAGGCATCCGGCCGCCTCCGACACCTCGAGCACGTCGAACGTACGGCCTGTCGGCAGCAGGATCGCAGCCCGCGGCTGCCTCGACCACAGGCGCCGCGCCGCGGTGGCGCTGCCCGTCGCCAGGGCCGGCCAGTCCGGCCCGACCGGGTGTGCCCCCGGGGCTGGGCAGTCCGCGGCCCGGCAGGAACAGTGTTCGACTCCGTCCACGACCTCCAGCCAGGTGCCGGGGAACACGTCCCAGTGCCGCTCCGCCGCGTACCGCACCGCGACGTCGATCAGCAGATCGCCGCGCTGCTTGGGGATTTGGGCGGTGTCGGGGCAGGTCACTCCGATGGTCTCTTCCACGCACAGCACAACTCCGCTAGTCACCAGGGGTTACGGCCCTGGTGCGGTTCCCGGGGAAGCAACGTTTTGGCATGTGGGGCGCACGGGAGCACGTACGGGGGCGCGCGGGCGAACGTGCCGCCGGGAGGGGGTAGTTCGTACTCCGCACACGGCACACCGCACATGCGTCATCCGGAAGTCAGCTGCCGAACCCCCTCCGAAGAGGTCGAACAGAAGAAATACCACGAATTCACTGCATAGGGGTTGGGCAGAGATTGCTTGCGTCGACCAAGGGGGTAGTGCCATGGCCGCCAGGCCACTCGTAGCGCGTCAGCCCAACGAACGGCTGCAGACGCTCATTCAGGAAGCCGCCTGCTCCAATGCCGGTCTGGCCCGCAGAGTCAACATGTGCGGCGCAGAACACGGTCTCGATCTGCGCTACGACAAGACGTCGGTGGCCAGGTGGCTGCGCGGTCAGCAGCCGCGGGGCCGCGCCCCCGCGATCATCGCGGAGGCCCTGGGGCGAAAGCTCGGGCGCACGGTGACGATCGACGAGATCGGCATGGCGAACGGCAGGAACCTCGCCTCGGGTGTCGGGCTGCAGTTCTCGCCCACGGTCGCGGGCGCGATCGAGCAGGTCTGCGAGCTGTGGCGCAGCGATGTCGGACGGCGGGACTTCCTCGGCGCCTCGACGGTCGCGGCTTCGGCGCTCGTCGAACCGAGCCGTGACTGGCTCATCACGGCTGCGGACGCGCAGGTGGCGCGGACGGCGGGGGTGCGGGTCGGGCGCGGCGACGTCAACGCCGTACGGGCCATGACGGACGCGCTCGTCGATCTGGACCACCGGTTCGGCAGCGGCCGGGTGCGGCCGGTGGTCGTGCACTATCTGAACAGCGTCGTCTCCGGGCTGCTGGGCGGGTCCTACCGGGAGTCGGTGGGACGTGAACTCTTCGCGGCGGTGGCCCGGTTGACCGAACTGGCGGGCTATATGGCCGTCGACACCGGCCAGCCGGGGCTCGCACAGCGGTACTACATCCAGGCGCTGCGGCTCGCCCAGGCGGCGGGGGACCGCGGGTACGGGGGTTACGTGCTGGCTGCCGGGATGAGCCACCTGGCCGCCTCCCTGGGCAACCCGCGGGAGATCGCGCAGCTCGCCAGGGCGGCGCAGGAAGGGGCGCGGGGGCGGGTCACCCCGCGGGCGGAGTCGATGTTCTTCGCGGCGGAGGCGCGGGGGCACGCGCTGCTGGGGGATGTGCGTACGTTCCAGGTGGTGGCGGGGCGGGCGGTCGCGGCGATGGAGAGGGCGGGCGGGTCGTCGTCGAGCTCGGGAGCGGGCTCAGGTTCGGACTCCGGTTCGGGGGACGATCCGGCATGGATCGCCCATTACGACTATGCCTACCTGGCCGACGAACTGGCCCACTGCCACCGTGACCTGGGCCAGGCCGAGCCCGCGCGCCGCCGGGCGGAGGAGGCCCTGGCGGGCCACCCGGAGTCGCGGGCGCGGCGGCGGGCGATCGGGCTCGTCCTGCTGGCGTCGGCGCAGGTGCAGCAGCGGGAGATCGAGCAGGCGTGCCATACGGGGACGCAGGCGGCGGAGATCCTGAGCGGTCTGCGGTCGAACCGTGGGGCGGAGTATCTGGAGGATCTGCAGCAGAGGCTGGAGCCGTTCCGTGACGAGGCGGTGGTCCGGGAGTTCGGAGCCCGCCTGGAGGCACAGCCGGCCTGACACCAGCCCTCGGCCGGGCCGGCCCGCCCGGCCCGTCCCGGGGTAGCGGGTACGGGGCCACTGCCGCGGTTTGCTGCATTGTCGTCGGGTCGGTGGGCCGGGCGTCGGGGGCCGTGCCCGTGTTCGGTACCGGCCGGGGGCCGCGCCACCCCGCGCTCTGCTGTGGAGTTTGCCCGGTTTCCTGGGGTCCGGTAGCCTCCGGCGGCTGCCGATTCGGAGCGCTCGGGCACCTGCGGGCGCCGGTGGCCGGGGACATGGCACAGCGCCACAGCCACCCGGTAGCGTAAACCGACGCTTCCGTCAGTTCCGCACAGGATGAGGAGTCCCGGTGACGCACAGCGGACAGGGGAATGAGCCGCAGCTTCCTGCGGTCCCGACCGCGTATGAGGGCGTCGTGCTGCCTGCACACGGCGATCCGTGGGTGCCTGAGCAGCAGGCATCGCCCGCGGCCGGGCAGCCGTGGGGCCAGCCCTGGGGCCCGGAGCCGGCGCAGGCGTTGGCGGACACCCCGGCGCCCGAGCAGCAGGAGCCCGCGGCGCAGCCGCTCCCGCTCCCGGCCGAGGAGGCCCAGTTCCTTCCGCCGCAGGCGGCGGGCTCCGCACCGCCACCCCCTGGCGATGCCGATGCCACGCAGCTCATACCGCCGATACCGGGGGGCAGCAGCCCTCTTCCGCCCGAAGTCCCCGATCAGTCCACGCAGTTCCTCGGCCGGCGCCCGCTCCCGGCGCCCGGCGCCGGACCCGACGCCGAGGCGACGCAGCTGATCGGCGCCCCGATCCCCGCGCAGGCACCGCAGCAGCCCCCTGTTCAGCCCCCCGCTCCGCCCACGCGCGCGCCCTTCGGTATCCGCCCGGGACTGCCCGGCGACCGGCAGCCGCCCGCCGAGTTCGACAACCTGTTCCGCTCGGAGGGCCCGGCGGATGCGCCGGACGCCACCCAGCAGATGCCGCGCTTCGCGGAGCCGCCGCAGCCGCCACCGGCGCCGCACCAGCCGCAGCACCACGAGCCGTACGAGCCCCAGGGCCGCGCGGCTCGCCGTAGCGCCGAGCGCGGTCGTGGTCTCTCCACGGTGGCGCTCATCGGCATCGTCATCGCCGGGTGCTCCGTCGTGGGCCTTGCCGCCGGCGCCGCGCTCAGCAGCGGCGGGGACGACAAGCCGAAGGCCTCGGACAAGAGCTCCGACAGCAGCCTCGCGACCAAGAGCGACGACAGCGGGTCCGGTGCGGCCACCGACCCCGCCGAGAAGCAGGCCAAGTCTCTCGACGTACTCCTCGAGGACAGCAACAACAGCCGCTCCACGGTGATCAAGGCCGTCGGCAACATCAAGACCTGCACCAACCTCGGCCAGGCGGCCCAGGATCTGCGCGCCGCCGCCGGCCAGCGCAACAGCCTGGTGGCCAGGCTGCAGAAGCTCTCCGTGGACGAGCTGCCCGACCACCAGGCGCTCACGTCGTCCCTGACCCGGGCCTGGAAGGCCTCCGCGGGCGCGGACAACCACTACGCGGCGTGGGCGGAGCAGGTGGCCGCCGGCAACGGCAAGAAGAACTGCCCGAAGGGCACCGCGCGGACCACCGGTCAGACGGCCGCTGCGAACCGGGCGAGCGGCCAGGCCACCCAGGCCAAGCAGGAGGCCGCCAAGCTCTGGAACGGGATCGCGGGCAAGTACGGCCTCAAGCAGCGGCAGTTCATCCAGCTCTGAACCGGCTCTGGCTGAACTTTGGCCGAACTCTGGCCGAAACTCTGACCCCCGGGCAGCCCGGGCAGGGAGGTTTCAGTCCTCCTCGGGCCGCTGCTCCAGCGTCCTCGCGACGTTCACGAAACCCTTCCCCACCGAGGCGAGCCGTCCGTCCCGTACCTCCTGGTACGTCACCATCGCATTGGTGATGCGCGGAAAGCCCCGTACGGCCAGCATGTCCTCGTAGCGCCAGCTCAGCTTCGGCGTCAGGCCCCCCGTGTCGAAGCCCTCCTCACCGATCCCGCCGTCCAGAACGCGCCGTACGGACTGCGCCGTGACGTCCCCGCTCCCGAGCGACTCGACGGCCTTGCGCAGCACCGTGTACGCGATCCAGGTCGTCTGGACGCCCGGGTCGGCCGGGTCGATGCGGTTGTCGCCGAAGGCGTGATCGTTGATGACCTTGCGCATCGGGGCCCAGCGGGGGTCGCTCGCGACGGGGTACCAGCCCGTGACGGAGGCCCCTTCGAGCTTGTCGCCGGTGCGGGTCACCAGCGACTGCTGCACGCTGCCGAGCACGGAGGCGATCCGCACCCGCGGCTTGTCCGCCTGGACGCGGCGGAAGGAGTCGAAGAAGGCGTCCGTACGGTCGCCGAGCGCGGCGGTCACGCAGGCGCCTTCCGCCCGCGCTCCGTACCGCGCGGTCCCGTACAGCGCCGGGATGGCGCCCGCGCCCTCCAGGGCCTGCTGCGCCTGCGCGGTGTACTCGGTCGCGTCCTCCGCCGCCCGTACGTCATGGGCCGCGCGCAGCCTCGCCTGTGTCAGACCCGCGTCGAGGAGCGAGGGCATCTGGTCGCCGGCGAGGGTGTCGGGCCGTACGAGGGAGACCTTCTGGCAGGACCGGGCCAACTGCCTGCCATTGCCCGCGAGCAGGGTGGCCACACCGCCGTTCACGGGGTAGGAGAGCGGACTGGTGAACTCCTCGTCCGTGACCCCGTAACCGCCGATGTACGGAATCCCCTCCGCTTCCAGCTGTGACATGAACGACCGCCCGTGCTGGCTGTACGAGCCGACGACCGCGACGACATCGTGTGCGAGGGCGCGGCGCGCACAGCGGCCCGCGTTCACCGTGTCGTTGTGGTCGTTGCAGGTGAGCACCTGGAGCTCGCGGCCGTTGATGCCGCCGTGGTGGTTGATCCAGCGGGAGTATGCCTTCGCCATGGCGGGCATCCCCGGCACGTTGGTCGCTTTCGTGCCCTCCGGGGCCCAGGTCATGACGACCACGGGTTTCTCGGAGCCCTCGGAGGATCCGGGTAGGGCGCCGAAGGCGGTGAGCGCCGTCGCACACACCGCCGTGGCCACCGCGATGATCGTCGCGACTCGCTTGTAGGGGCGGGGGGAGGAAGGGCGTCGCCGTCCGGTCATATCAAGGCACCCTTCCGGCTGCCCCATAACGTCCGAGTGATACTCGGTCAACGGACAGTGACGTCAGGGTGAACAACAGGGGCGCGGAACGCAAAGCCTTGTGGAGAACGTACGATCGATTGCTGTGCAAGGTTCGGAGAAGTCTTCCCGTCGTGGCCGCCGCTCCCCCACCATGGGCGCCATGCCACTCAACGACATTCCCTGGTGGCGCTGGCGCAGCAATGTGCGCTCCGCGCTGCACATGCTTTCCGACCCGGTTTTCCAGCAGGAGTGCTGGCTGGCGGGTCTCGATGGTTACGGGGACGTCACCGACGCCGTCTACCGGCTGGTCGAGGACACCTGGCTCGACAACTGGTCCGCCGAGAAGTACGTCGGGACGATCTTCCGTGACTCGCAGGAGGCGGCCCTCGTGGACGTCGCGGTACTGCGGGTGCTGCGCATCATGCACCAGGTGGGCCCGGACGCCCCCGTGTCCGCCTACCTCCAGCACCACGCGTGGCCGGAGGCCGTACGGGCCGCGCGCGAGGCGCACGTACGGCTCGCGACCAACGACGCAGAGGACCCGGACACCCCGCCGCGCACACTCGAGGTGCTGGCCATCATGACCCGCGCGGTCTGAGGCCCGTGCGGGTGTGCGACTGAGGGTGTGCGACGCTATGGGGTCATGAACGAGTCGCAGCCCGCCGCCCACCAGCAGGTCCCTGAGCAGTACGTCCTCACGCTGTCCTGCCCGGACAGGCGGGGCATCGTGCATGCGGTGTCCAGCTACCTCTTCATGACCGGCTGCAACATCGAGGACAGCCACCAGTTCGGGGACCGCGACACCGGGCTCTTCTTCATGCGGGTGCACTTCGAGGCCGAGGTGTCCGTGACGCTGGAGAAGCTGCGGGCCAGCTTCGCGGCGGTCGGCGACTCCTTCGGGATGGACTGGCAGATCCACCGGGCCGAGGAGAAGATGCGGATCATCCTGATGGTCAGCAAGTTCGGGCACTGCCTGAACGATCTTCTTTTCCGGTCGAGCATCGGCGCGCTGCCGGTGGAGATCGCCGCCGTGGTGTCCAACCACACGGACTTCGCCGAGCTTGCGGCCTCCTACGACATTCCCTTCCATCACATTCCGGTGACGAAGGAGAATCGCGCGGAGGCGGAGGCGCGGCTGCTGGACCTGGTCCGGGCGGAGGGCGTCGAACTGGTGGTGCTCGCCCGTTATATGCAGGTGCTCTCCGACGATCTGTGCAAGCAGCTGTCGGGGCGGATCATCAACATCCACCACTCCTTCCTGCCGAGCTTCAAGGGCGCCAAGCCCTACCACCAGGCGCACGCGCGCGGGGTGAAGCTGATCGGCGCCACGGCGCACTATGTGACCGCCGACCTGGACGAGGGCCCGATCATCGAGCAGGAGGTCGAGCGGGTCGGCCACGAGGTCACACCGGAGCAGCTGGTGGCGATCGGCCGCGATGTGGAGTGCCAGGCGCTCGCCCGCGCGGTGAAGTGGCACAGCGAGCACCGGGTGCTGCTGAACGGCACCCGCACGGTGGTCTTCGCCTAGCGGTCGCCTCTCGGGCGGCGGGCCCGGGCAGTCAGCTTCAGCGGCGCACTCCCGGTACTGGCTTCCCTACGGCGCGCGCCTGGCCTTTCCGGCGCCGGCCTTCGTCAGAGCCGGGAGAGCGAAGCCGCTGCCGACAGGACGTCGCGGATGGCCTCGCGGTCGCCTTCCTGTCCCGCCGCGGCTTCCTCCGGAGGCACGTGCCCCGCCGCCAGCTGGCAGAACTCGAGCCCGTCCAGCGCCACATGGGCCACCGCCTCGTCCGGCGACGGCACCGCGGCCGGTGAGTCCAGCGCGATGTACCAGTCACCGCCGGCGCTGCCCTCCACCTCGAGGTGGAGCGTACGGCCCGGTGCTCCCGCCGCCACCAGCCGGCGCGCAGGGCCCGCCAGCCCGGTACGGCGCCGTCCCGCGAGCGCGGCGGGCAGCATGCGCACGGCCAGGTCGATCATGAGGTTGAGGTGCCCGGAGGCCGGTGGCTCGTACGGGTAGTCCACGGCCTCCGCGATGTCCCCGGCGTGCACCCAGCACTCGAAGGCCCGGTCCAGGAACGAGTCGCGCAGCGGCAGCGAGAAGTCCCCGTACGGCACCTCGAGTTCGGCGGCGCCGCGGCCCGCGAAGGACACCGTACGGATGAGGGTGCGGTCCTGGTCGCGCCACGGCTCCCTGATCGAGCCCGCGGGCTCGGGCATCTGTGCGCGCCAGTACGCCTCCGTGCGGGAGGTCGGCGATGAGGCTCCGGACGAGGTCAAGTCACCGAGTGGATCCGGCAGCCCGAGCGCCGCGGCCACCATGCCGTCCACCGTCATGAGGTGCCCGAGCACTCCGGCGACGGTCGCTTCCCGCTCCACGCCGCGGTTGCCCTCGAACCATCTGAGCCGCACCGGCGCCCGCCACTCCGACTCGCCCATGTCGCGCAGGAGCGCGTCGAGCCGGGCGGTCTCCGCGTCGTACGGCGCCACCCACTCGGGCACCGGGATGCGGGCGGGTCTTCGGCCCAGACAGCGCTGCAGCACGCGTGAGCGCAGCAGCGGGTCCAGATCGAGGTTCTCCTCCTTCTGCAGCAGACCGACGGCGTCACGCAGCCGTACGGCTTCGTCCGCGCACGGGGCGCAGTCGGTCAGGTGCGCCTCGAGGGCAGCGGTCTCCTCGGGCGAGCACGCGGCCAGGGCCCAGGCGCCGAGCAGCGACTTCAGCACCTTGTGGTCGTACGAGGGGGCAGGGGCCGGAGCGGGCGTGGGCGCGGTGCCGGCCGCCGCGGTGGCAGCGGCGGTCGGTGGACGGCCCGCTTCCGACGTCCGGGGCCCACGTAAGGCGACGTCCGGATTATCCGTATCGTCCGCTTCATCCGGGGCGGTGGAGTCCGGTTCGGGCGCCACCGGCTCGGGAGCGGGCGGGGTGGCGGCGGGCAGCGGACCGTTGTCCTCCGCGGCCGGTCGGGGCGGAGGTATGCGCGGCCGGCCCGAGCCGCCGCCCCGGGCGCCGTCCTCAGGGCCGGGCAGACCCGGCCCGGACGACCCGTTCACAGCGCTCTCCCGTAACCGGGCGGGGACGCCGCATGGGAGGTGTCGCTGTGCGCGGTCGACAGCAGCTGGAGTCCCAGGCGCAGCCGCCGGCGAGCCTCGTCCTCGGTGACTCCCAGGTCGGCGGCGGTCTGGCGGTAGTCACGGCGCTGGAAATAGGCGAGTTCGAGCGCGGCGCGCAGCGATGCGGGCATCGAGGTCCTGATGTAGTCGGCGCGGGCCGCGGTGGAGGCCTCCCGGACCTTGTCCTCGACCTCGTCGGGCGTGCCGTTCCCGTCGCTCTCCCTCAGCAGCTCCGCCTCGGCCTGCCGGAGCCGCTGGACCGCCTGGCGGTGGGCGAGTGTGGCGATCCAGGAGCGGAGCGAGCCCTGTTTGGGGTCGTACGCGTCCGGGTTCTCCCAGATGTGGCCGAAGACATCGCGGGTCACGCGGTCGGCCGCGTCCTCGTCGCCGAGGACGCGATGGGCGAGGCTGTGGACCAGCGAGGCGAACCGGTCGTACAGCTCGCCGAGCGCGGCCGCCTCGCCGCGCGCCAGCCGCTGCTGCATCTTCCGGTCCCAGCGGGGTGGTGCGTCGTTCGCCATCCGGCCCCCATCCCTGTGCCGCCGTGCCCAAGCCCTTGTGCCGTACCCGGTGCCCGTGATCCGTGCCCGTGATCCGCGCCCGTGATCCGTGCCCGTTTTCTGCGCTCTGGTGCTCTCTGCCCACTGTCCTGTGCCGCTGTCACATCGAATGTAGTGGGCCGCGCTGACAATGCATGCTCCTTTGCGGCAATGTGAGGTGCGCGGGGGCTACGGCTGGTATAGATCCGGTCACTTTGCCCTTATCCCGGGAGACGGGCGTTCCCCGCTGTGCATAGGGTCAGCGGAACGGCTCATCGGGGCGGGTGTTTCACGGGGTAACCGTCGGGCATCCGAGGCAGGAAGGACTGCTTCCGCATAGCGATCGCAGAGCGAAGGGACGCCAGGCGTGACGTTGAAAGTGATGGAGGCCGACCAGGGCGAGTGGGCCGTCCTGCAAGTCTCCGGCGAAATGGACCTGGTGACTTCGCCCGCCGTACGGCAGCACGTCCACGACGCGGTGGCCGACGGCCGCCGCAGCGTGGTGCTGGACCTCTCCGGAGTCCGCTTCTGCGACTCCAGCGGCGTGGGCGTCCTCATCGCCGCCCGCCGGCTGATGCGCTCGTGCCAGGGTCGGCTGCGGCTGATTCTTCCCGCCCGCGGCGCGGAGGACGGTTCCCATGTGAACCGCGTCCTCGCGGCTCTGGGCGTCCGCCGTCTCTTCGAGGTCTATCCGGATGTCACGGCGGCGGTCGACGAGACGGCGAGCCCCCTCTCGGCCTGACCGGCCGGGCGCTCAGCCGACATGGCCCTTGGCTGCGGTCACGAAGTCCCGGATCAGCGACCGGGTGTCGTCGCGTCGTGCCCGCAGGTCGGTGCGGTCCGTCGCGTCGGCGACCCTCGTCACCCGCTTCAGCGCCAACTCGGCCTTCTCGACGAGTTCGCGGTCGTCGGTGAGCATCTGCACCCGGAACAACGCCTCCTGCGCCTGGGAGTGCAGCTCGTAGGAGCGCGCCCGCAGAACGGAGCCGTCCTCCCAGGAGTCCACCTCGGGGTCGCACTCGTTGCACCAGCGGTCGATCAGACTCCGCCGGTAGTTCAGGAGCGCGCCCGCGTAGGAGCTGAACGCGTCCAGCCGCTCCTGCCGCAGCCGCTCGTCCCGGGTGAACTGCTCGATACGCTGCGCTGTCCGGCGCTGGAACACATGGGTGACACCGGAACCGAGCAGGGTCCCGAGCACCGCTATGACACTTGTCGCAACTGCCTCCACCCGCCCAGTGGATCACGCGGCCCGAACGCGTACCACACCGCTTTCCCGTGCACCGGCCGTTCTTCTGAGCTTCGCCCCCGCCTCAGGACGTACGTACTATCTGAGTCGGTAACCGACAGGAACGTGAGGCATACCGTGGACAGCTCCGCGTACGAGCGCAAGATCGCCCGCCGTTTTGCCACCTTCGACCAGGACGGCAACGGCTACATCTCCCGCGAGGACTTCAACGCCGCGGCTGCCGCCGTGCTCGCGGAGTTCGACACCGCCGCCCGGTCGATGAAGGGGCAGGCGCTGTACGAGGGTGCGGAGGCCTTCTGGCAGGGCATGGCGGGCATGGCCGACCGTGACGGCGATCAGCGGATCACCCGCGAGGAGTTCGTCAGCGGGGCGGTGAAGCGGCTGCGGGACAATTCGCAGCGGTTCGCCGAGATCGCCCGGCCCTTTCTGCACGGTGTGATCGCGATCGCCGACGCGGACGGCGACGGCGTGGTGACCCCGGGCGAGGCCGAGCGCGTCCTGCGGGTGCTGGGCGTCAGGCCCGAGGAGTGCGCCGGTGTGGCCGCCGCGCTCGACGCCGACGGTGACGGCCGGATCGCCGAGGAGGAGATCATCACGGCCTTCGCCGCGTTCTTCACCACCCCCGAGCCGGACGCCTGAGCCCAGCGGTCGCTGAACCGCGGCGGTGCTCGGTGCGGGTCAGCCGCCCGCCGCGAACCGCTCCCGGAGCTTGTACTTGAGGACCTTGCGCAGCGTCTCGTTGCGGGGCAGTGCGTCCACCCGTTCCACTTGCTCCGGGAGCTTGTGCACCGCCAGGCCCCGCGCCCGCAGATACGCGGTGACCTCCTCCAGCGTCAGCGGGGCAGCGCTCCCCACCTGCTCCACCACGGCGCACACCCGTTCCCCGCGCGCCGCGTCCGGGAGGCCGATGACGGCGGCGTCGCCGATGTCCGGGTGCTGGTAGAGCAGTTCCTCGATTTCCTTGGCGGAGATGTTCTCGCCCTTGCGGATGATGACGTCCTTGAGGCGGCCGGTGAGGACCAGGTGGCCGTCCTCCCTGAGCCGCCCCAGGTCACCGGTGATGAGAAAGCCGTCCGTGTCGAAGGCCGCCGCGGTCTGCTCCGGGTCCGTATAGCCCCGGCAGACGGCCTCGCCGCGCAGCCGGATCTCACCCTCGGTGTCCGGCCCCGCCTGTTTGCCGTCGGCGCCGACGATACGGATCTCCATGGTGTCCGGCGGGCGGCCCTCGGTGGTCGCGAGCTGCTCCACCGTATCCTCCGGTGACCCCATCGTGATCATGGGGGCCTCGGTCATGCCGTAGCCATGGGTGAGCTCGCAGCCCAGTTCCTCCACCACCTCGTGGTACAGCTCCGGCGGTTTCGGCGCGCCTCCGCCCGCCAGCAGGCGGAGGGAGGGGATGAGCCTGCCCGGATCCTTGCGCTGTTCCTTCAGGAACATCGAGTAGAACGCGGTGCTGCCGCCCGCGACGGTGACGCCGTGCCGCCGGTACGCGTCGAGGGCCTCCGGCAGCGCGAAATGCTCCAGCAGCATGGCCGGGAAGCCGTACAGCAGCAGCATCACCAGATAGTCCGGACCGCCGATGTGCGCGTAGGGGAACGCGATCGAGCCGACGTCGGACGGGGTGAGGCGCAGCGCGTGGGTCAGGCAGGAGCCGCCGGCGATCAGGCTGCGGTCCGTGTGCAGGACACCCTTCGGGTCGGAGGTGGTTCCCGAGGTCCAGTAGATCCAACGGACTTCGGTGCCGTCCTGCGGCGGTCCGGGCAGAACGGCGGGATCGGCGTCCGGCAGGGTGTCGTAGGCGTGGAACAGCAGCAAAGGCTCCGGCAGCTCCAGGGCGAGGCGGCGTGCCATCCCGATGTGGTCAAAGCCGCGCCACTCGCCGGGGACGGCGAAGAACCGGGCACGGGAGGTGCGCAGCGCGAAGCCGACCTCGCGGTCCCGGTAGAACGGGATGACCGGGCTCTGTACGGCGCCGAGCCGGGCGAGGGCCAGTGACAGCACCACCGTCTCGATACGGGTGGGCAGTTGCCAGGCGACGCGGCTGCCGGGACGTACTCCCAGCTCGTACAGCCCGGCCGCGGTCCGCTCCGCGCGCGTGCGCAGGGCGCCGAAGGTCAGCCGGCGGTCCTCCTCCGAGGACCCGGCGGCCTGCAGGAGGGCGGGCGCGTCGGGGGTGAGGGCGGCGCGGCGCTCGACCAGTTCCCAGAAGGTGGCCGATTTCCCCAAGTCGTGTGCTGTGTCGGTGCTGGTGCCGGACATCCGGAAACCCCTTACTTGACTGACGCTCCGTCAGGTAATGCCCGGAGCGTAGGGCGGCCCGCCTTGTCGGTCCAGAGGGCGGGAGTTAGCCTCCTTTTCTGACGATGCATCAGAAAGTGGGGGCATCGGAGATTCGCAGCGTCGGAGAGTCCATTCAAAAAGTGCGTCAGGAAGTGAGGGAAGAGGCCATGGACCTACCTCGGATCATCAGCGTCGATGACCATGTGATCGAGCCCGAGCACCTCTTCGATACCTGGCTGCCGGCGAAGTACCGGGGCCTCGGGCCGCAGCCCCTGACCGCCGGGATCGGCGAGCTGGAGTACACCGGTGGCAAGTACGTCATCAGCATGGATCCGGACGGGCCGCCGACCGACTGGTGGATCTATGAGGACCTGAAGTTCCCGTACAAGCGGAACATCGCGGCGGTCGGATTCGACCGTGACGACATGACGCTGGAGGGGATCACCCGGGCCGAGATGCGGCGCGGCTGCTGGGACCCCAAGGAGCGGCTCAAGGACATGGACCTCAACCATGTCGAGGCCTCGCTCTGCTTCCCGACCTTTCCGCGCTTCTGCGGACAGACGTTCTCGGAGGCACGCGACAAGGAGGTCGCTCTCGCGTGCGTGCGCGCGTACAACGACTGGATGGTGGAGGAGTGGTGCGGGGACAGCGGGGGACGGCTGATCCCGCTGTGCATCATTCCGCTCTGGGACATCGGCCTGGCCGTCGCGGAGGTGCGGAGGAACGCGGCGCGGGGCGTGAAGGCCGTCACCTTCAGCGAGATCCCGACCCACCTCGGGCTGCCGAGCATCCACTCCGGTTACTGGGACCCGTTCTTCGCCGTGTGCCAGGAGACGGGCACGGTCGTCAACATGCACATCGGCTCGTCCTCGCAGATGCCCGCAGCATCACCGGACGCCCCGCCCGCCGTCCAGGCCTCGCTGAGTTTCAACAACGCGATGGCCTCGATGATGGACTTCCTCTTCAGCGGGGTGCTGGTGAAGTTCCCCCTGCTGAAACTGGCCTACAGCGAGGGGCAGATGGGCTGGATCCCGTACGCCCTCGAGCGCGCGGACGACGTCTGGCAGGAGCACCGGGCGTGGGGCGGGGTGCGCGATCTGATCCCGGAGCCCCCGTCGGCGTACTACTACCGGCAGATCTTCTGCTGCTTCTTCCGGGACAAGCACGGGATCGCCTCGCTGGACACGGTGGGGCGCGACAACGCGACCTTCGAGACCGACTACCCGCATGTGGACTCGACGTTCCCGCACACCAAGGAGGTCGCGCTCGACCATGTGAAGGGCCTCGACGACGAGACGGTCCACAAGCTCATGCGCGGCAACGCGATCCGGATGCTCGAACTGGATCTGGACGAGTGAGCGGCGGCGGCCGGTGGACCTGACGTACAGCCGGGAGGAGGAAGAGTTCCGGCGTGAGTTGCGCGTGTGGCTGGCGGAGACGCTGCCCAAGCTGCCCGCCAGGCCCGACCCCGCGGACTGGCCGGGGCGGCGGGCGTACGACCTGGGGTGGCAGCGGGCGCTGCACGACGCCGGGTACGCCGGGCTGCACTGGCCGAAGGACGCGGGCGGACGGGGCGCCACCCCCACGCAGCATCTGATCTTTCTGGAGGAGAGCGAACGGGCGGGAGCGCCGTACGTCGGGGCGAACTTCGTCGGGCTGCTGCACGCGGGGCCGACCGTTGCCGCCGAGGGGACACCGGAGCAGCGGCGGCGCTGGCTGCCGCCGATCCTGCGCGGCGAGGAGGTCTGGTGCCAGGGGTTCAGCGAACCGGACGCCGGATCGGACCTGGCGGCGCTGCGGACGCGGGCCGTACGGGACGGGGACGCCTATGTCGTCAGCGGCTCGAAGATCTGGACTTCGCACGCCGAGGTCGCCGACTGGTGCGAGCTGCTGGTCCGTACGGATCCGGACGCGCCCAGGCACCAGGGGATCTCGTGGCTGGCGATGCCCATGGACTTGCCTGGGGTGATGGTACGGCCGCTGCGGACGCTCGCCGGGCCGGCGGAGTTCGCGGAGGTGTTCCTGGACGAGGTGCGCGTGCCGGTCTCCTGCCGGGTCGGGGAGGAGAACGACGGGTGGCGGGTCACGATGGTGACGCTGTCCTTCGAGCGGGGTACGGCCTTCGTGGGCGAGGTGGTGGCCTGCCGGCGGGTGCTGGCGGAGCTGGCCCGTACGGCGAAGGCGAGCGGGCGGTGGGACGACCCGGTGCTGCGACGCCGACTGGGGCGGCTGGCGGCGGAGTTCGCGGCGCTGTGGCGGCTGACCCAGTGGAACGTGAGCGAGGCGGAGCGGTTGCTGCGGGGCGGGGGAAGTGGGGTTCCGGGTGTCGGCGGCTCGGTCTTCAAGCTGCGGTACTCGCATGCGCGGCAGGAGCTGTACGACGCGGCGGCGGAGGTGCTGGGGGCGGCGGATTCGCTGGACGCCGACCATGAGTGGGTCGCGGGCCGGCTGTCGTCGCTCTCGTACACGATCGCGGCGGGCACCTCGCAGATCCAGCAGAACATCGTCGCCGAGCGGATCCTCGGCCTGCCGAAGGGTCGGTGAGCGGACGGTGGACTTCCATCTCACGGAGGATCAGCGGACGCTGCGGGCGGGGATGCGGGAGCTGCTGGAGGGGTGTTTCGGGCGTGAGGGGCTGCGGGGGGCGCTGCTAGCCGCAGGGGTCGGAGCCGCAGGGGCTGGGGCCGAAGGGGCTGGAGCTGCCGGGGTCGGAGCTGAAGGGGCCGGGGCCGTCGGGGTCGGAGCTGAAGGGGTCGGAGCTGAAGGGGCCGGAGTTGTCGGGGTCGGAGCCCGCGGGGCCGGAGTCGGCGGGGTCGGGGCCGAAGGCACCGGAGTCGGCGGGGTCGACCGTGAGCTGTGGCGTCTGCTCGGCCGGGCCGGAGTCTTCGGCCTGCGGCTCGCCGAGGACCACCCGAGCGGGGCAGGGGCCGGACTTGGCCCGGCGGAGACTGTGTTGATCTTCGAAGAGGCGGGGCGGGCGCTCGTTCCGGGGCCGTTGGTGGCGACGCACTTGGCCGCGGGGCTGGTCGAGGGTGCGGCGACGGGTGATGCGGTGGTGACCGTCCTGGATCTGTCCGGGACGGGCAGGCCCCCGCACACCCCGGCCGGCGAGGGAGCCTCGGTCCTGGTCGAGCACCTGGCCGCAGCGGATGCCGTGCTCGTGGTCGATAGCGGGACCGCGTACGTGCTGCCCGTAACGGCGTGCGCGTCCGACGCCGCCTCCGACGTCGTGTCCGGTCTCGCGTCCCATGTCGTTTCGGGCGTCGGGCCGGGCGCGACGCCCGGCACCTTGGCCGGGTTCGCGGCGGAGCCGATGCGGTCGGTGGATCCGCTCACACCGCTGCACCGGGTGTCGTGCGCCGCGGTCGCCGGCCCGGGACCGGACACCGCGCCCGGCGAGGATCCGCGGCTGCCGGAACCGCTCACCCTGCCCGGCGAGACCATCTGGCCGCGCGAAGCCGTTCTGCTCACCGCCGCTCTGCAGTTGGGCAGCGCGGGGCGGACCGTGGAGATGGCCGTGCGGTATGCCGGTGAACGCGAACAGTTCGGACAGCCGATCGGCGCCTTCCAGGCGGTCAAGCACCTCTGCGCGCAGATGCTCGTACGGGCCGAGCTGGCGCGCAGTGCCGTATACGCGGCCGCCGTCACCGGAAACGCCGACGACACCGCCGTCGCCAAGCTGCTCGCCGATGAGGCCGCCGTGCGCAACGCCCGGGACTGTCTGCAAGTGCACGGCGGTATGGGTTTCACCTGGGAGGCCGACGTGCACCTGCATCTCAAGCGGGCCTGGCTGCGAGCGGGACAGTGGCAGTCGGCGGCCGAGTCGGAAGAGGCCCTGGCCGAGTCGCTCTTGGCTGCCGAGGATGTCGCCGGGTAGCGGGACATGGGTGAAATGCCGGAAAGTTTCGACCTGGAGGATCACTGAGCGTTGATATCGGGTTGTGTCCTACACGTGACTCGTCACAGGGGGGAGTCGGCGACAGCCTCGGGTACGCTCCGTCGGGTGCGAGTGGTTCTGAGGCGCAGCTGCACCGGAGTGGCCAGTACGGCGACTCCGGGGAAGCGGATGTGCCCCGCTCGTGCCGGGTGGGGGCCTGGAGTTCCCCGTCGTTCGACTCCCCGCGGAGCGCGTCGCACAGTATGCAGCACGCATACTCCTTTGCGCCGGAATATGCCCGAAGCGCTTGTTGGGGTGACTGTACGTCAACCATGCTGTTCTCCGTGGGGATCACGTTCCGTGATCACGTGGAGGCGCTAGGCGATGTGTCCGCCGGTTCGGATGGTGTGAGCGGTGCAGGTGCTTCAGGTTCAGCTGGAGGTACGTCCCGACCCTGCGGAGGTGGGACGGGCCCGGAGGTGGGCTCGCTCCCGATTGGCAGGGGCCGGGATAGGAACCGACGAGCCGCTCGCCGAGACACTGATCCTGCTGATCTCGGAGCTGGTCACCAACGCCGTCGTGCACACCGGCTGTCCGGCGGTCCTGAGAATGTGGCTGCCGGGCATCGGGGCGCCGCGTGCCGCGGCTGGAACCGTGCGGGTCGAGGTCGCCGACAGCAGTGGCCGGGCGCCGAGGCCGCGCCATGCGCAGGGCGATGACACCGGGGGGCGTGGGCTGGAGCTCGTGGACGGGCTCGCCGACCGGTGGGGCTGGGACGCGGAGGGCGCAGGCAAGAGCATCTGGTGCGAGATCGACCGTGGTCGACCACTGGGCGTGGGCGCGTTTGAGCCACAGTGCGCCGTAACAAATCGGGCATAAACTGCAAAGTCCAGACCAGGTGTTGACGTCCCGTGTCCAATTGATCACCCTTGGGGGGAGCGATTCGTCGCGAGGGGACGTCGAGGGTCCGCTTGTTCGCATGGCGGTGGTTCCTCGGCGAGTGCGGGTCGTGGTCCGGCGTCCTTGAGCGTGGGGCCTGAGTGCCGGAACCGGGTGGCGGTCCGCCGTGCCGTGCTCGGGGTGCGCATGGCGCACCGCCGCCCGACCGGCGCCTTCCGCGTCCCCTTGTGTGGGCGTCGGTTGGGGGTTCCGGGGTTCCGGGGTTCCGGGGTTCTGGGGGTCGGCTGTTTGGCTGTCGTGGGGCCGGCTGCGGGGCGGTGCGTCGTGTGTCGTGTGTCGGTGCCGTATGCCTGGCGTCGTGCCGGAGGGGCACACTGAGGATCAGAGGATCGCGACCGGGGCGACCGGAGTCCCCGTACCGCCGACGAATGGCTCGGGCATCGCCGACAGCAGGAACTCGTACCGCCCTTCGTCCGCGCAGGCCTCCGACAGCTCCTCCAGGTTCCAGTTCTGACCCTGCAACATGCCCATCTCCACGAGGTCGAGTGCGTGCACCGGGAGCCAGAGGTCGTCGATCTCCGGCGGGAAGATCTCGAAGGTGAGCGTGTCATTGGCGACTGCGGCGGCGTCCCGGGCGTGGAACCACTCGGGGCAGCGGATCGAGAGGCCCGGTGACGGGAAGGCGTAGCCCTGCTTGTCGCCGGCCAGATATTTCCGCATCTGGCCGGTCCGTACGAGCACGATGTCGCCCGAGCGCACGGCGGTGCCCGCCAGTTCCTCGGCGGCCTCCAGGTCTTCGGGGGTGACGGCGTGGCCGCCCGTGAGGGCGGCCGGCCACCGGCTGTCCGTGGCGTGGGCGCGGGCGACATCGAGGAGGACGCCCCGGGAGACGATGTGCCGGGCCTTCTCGATACCGCTGAAGGCGGCGCGGCCGTGGGCGGTGACGGAGCCGGCCGGGCGGCCGTTGTAGATCTTGCCGGAGTGTGAGACGTGGGTCAGGCCGTCCCAGTGGGTGGCGGCCTGAAGGGCCATGGTCACGGCGTCGTCGCTGGTGGCGACGGTGCCGGAGCCGAATATCTCCAGGTTGACCGCGATCATGGTGTGGAGCGGGTTGACCCTGCCGGGGATCAGTCCGGTCTGTACGCCGTCCTGTTGGAGCGGCAGGGCGAGGGGTACGCGGCGGCCGGTGCGGACGGTGGCTGCGGCGCTGCGTACGACGCCGTCCGTGATCAGGTTGAGCGTGCCGATCTCATCGGCCTCGCCCCAGCGGCCCCAGTTGTTCACGCGCTTGGCGATGTCGTGAAACTCCGGCGGCAGTGCCATGGGCTCCTCCTCGGGTCGGTGCTGGGGCCCCTGTTGGGGTCGGGGTTCGGGTCTCCAGGGGCCGAGCTTGGGCCGGTGCTTTGGGGCGGTTGTCGGGCCTGTGTTCGGCTCGGTGTTCGGGTCGATGCCCGGGTCGGTGCTCGGATCGGATGCCGTACGGGTCTTGTGCTCGTGACGGTCCTTGCCCAAAATCTAACGGTCCGTCAGAAACTGCGGAAAGGGGCGCGGCGTGGGGAACTTCCTGGCGGCCAAAGTGGTCGCCGTCACGGGTGCCGGACGCGGCATCGGACGGGCGGTCGCCCTGGCCTGCGCGGCCGAGGGCGCGAAGGTCGTCGTCAACGACTACGGGGTGTCCATCGAGGGTGCCGAGCCCACGAGTGAGATCGCCGAGACGGTGGTCAAGGAGATCGAAGCGGCGGGCGGCGAGGCGGTCGCCGTCGCGGATGACATCTCCACGATGGCGGGCGGCCGGCGGATCGTGGATGTCGCACTGGCGCGGTACGGGCGGGTGGACGGTGTGGTGTGCGTGGCGGGCATCCTGCGGGAGCGGATGCTCTTCAACATGTCCGAGGAGGAGTGGGATCCGGTCGTCGCCACCCATCTGAAGGGGACCTTCACGGTCTTCCGGGCGGCATCGGCGGTGATGCGGCGGCAGGGGTGCGGAACGCTGATCGGCTTCACCAGCGGCAACCATCAGGGGAGCGTGGCTCAGGCCAACTACTCGGCGGCGAAGGGCGGGATCATCTCGCTGGTGCGGAGCGCGGCGCTGGGGCTGCACAAGTACGGGGTGACCGCGAACGCTGTCGCGCCGGTGGCGCGTACGCGCATGTCCGCCAACGTCCCGATGGCGCTCAAGGAGATCGGCGAGCCGGAGGATGTGGCGGCGCTGGTCGTCTACCTGCTGAGCGAGCGGGCCCGGGAGGAGAGGATCACCGGCCAGGTCTATACAGTGGCCGGCCCCAAGATCGCGGTGTGGGCTCAGCCGAGGGAACTGCGTTCGGCCTATGCGGAGGGCTCATGGACCCCGGAGAAGATCGCCGACTTCCTCCCGGGGGCGGTCGGCACCGACCCGATGCCGATGCTGGCGCAGCTGGAAGCCATGGCGGCTGCGGCGGCGAAGAGGGACCGCCCCAACGCGTAGCCCTCGCCGGGCGGGCCGGGGCGTTGTCGGCCTCGCCGTTGGCAGCGGGGAGTCGGGTGAGCGTCCGACATGCGGTCGTTGGGCTGCTCGGTGGCTCGGTGGCTCGGTGGCTCGGTGGCTCGGTGGCTCGGTGGTTCGCTGGCCGACGGCCCGGTGGTTCGTGGGCTTGGCGGGCCTCGTCTTCCGCGTGGGCTTGGGGCGGTGGTTGGGCCTCGCCCCGGCTTCAAGTCGGTGGCGGGAACGACCCATGCCGTGTGTGAACGATCCCGCGCAGCGTTTGGGTGGGGAGGAGGGGAGGTGGCGTGGACTTCAGTTTTGGGCCGGAGGACGAACAGTTCCGCGCGGAAGCGCGCACGTGGCTCCAGGAGCATCTGGTCGGGGAGTTCGCCGCGGCTGCCGGCCGCGGCCGGCACGAGGGTTCCCAGGTTCGGCGCGCTTGGGAGTGTGAGCTCGGCACCGGCGGCTGGATCGGCCTCGGCTGGGATGCCACGCCGGGGGACTTCGGCAACCGGTCCGCCAGTGTGACCCAACAGGTCGTCTGGGCCGAGGAGTACGCCCGGGTTGAAGCACCCGGCAGGGTCGGCCACATCGGTGAGAACTTGCTGGCCCCCACCCTTCTCGCCTATGGCGACTCCGCCCAGCGCGACCGCTTTCTGCCCGCCATCGCCCGGGGCGAGGAGCTGTGGTGTCAGGGCTACAGCGAGCCTGACGCCGGCTCCGACCTCGCCGCGCTCCGTACGGCGGCCGTGCGCGATCTGGGCGACGGCACGTACCGGATCACCGGCCAGAAGATCTGGACTTCGCTCGCCCGGGACGCCGACTGGTGCTTCGTGCTGGCCCGGACCGAGCCCGGGTCGCAACGTCATCATGGATTGTCCTTTCTGCTGGTACCGATGGATCAGCCGGACCGGATCGAGGTACGGCCGATCCGTCAGATGTCCGGCGCCGCGGAGTTCAACGAGGTGTTTCTCGACGGCGCGGTGGCCCGGGCAGAGCACCTTGTCGGCGGCCCCGGCAACGGCTGGCAGGTCGCCATGGGCCTCCTCGCCCGCGAGCGGGGCGTGTCCACGCTGGTCCAGCAGATCGGCTTCGCCCACGAGCTGGGCCAGGTGGTCCGCCTGGCGCTGTGCAGCGGCGGCGCAGAGGACCCGGTCCTGCGGGACCGGCTCGTACGCCAGTGGGCGGAACTCCGCACCATGCGCTGGAACGCCCTGCGCACACTCGGATCCGATCCGGGCCCCGACCCGGGCGCGCCGAGCGTCGCCAAGCTGCTCTGGGGCGGCTGGCACCAGCGGCTCGGCGAACTCGCCCTGGAGGTACGGGGCGCGGCCGGCCTGCTCGGCCCGGCGGACTGGTCGGCGGACGCCCCGTACGAACTCGACGCACTGCAGCGCCTGTTCCTCTTCACCCGGGCCGACACCATCTACGGCGGCTCGGACGAGATCCAGCGAAACATCATCGCCGAGCGGGTTCTCGGCCTCCCGAAGGAGCCTCGCGGATGACCACGGTGCACGTTCTTCCCGGTCTCCTCCCAACACCCCTGAGAGGGCAGTGAAGCCAGTGAGAACAGAGCCCTACGGGCACTGGATCGGTGGTCGTTGGCAGGGGCCCGCCCAAGGCCACTACCCGGTGATCAACCCGGCTACGGAAGAGCCCGTGGGCCACGCCCCCGAGTCAGACGGAGCCGAGATCGCCGGAGCCGTCGCCGCCGCCGGCGCCGCGTACGAGAAGTGGTCTCGTACCGATCCGCGTGAGCGGGCCGCCGTGCTCGACCGGATCGCGGATCTGCTGACCGAGCGCGGCAAGGACCTGGTCCCCCTCCTCCAGGCGGAGACCGGCGCGACACTGCGCATTGCCACCACCATGCAGGTCCCCACCGCCGCCGACCGCTTCCGCCGCTATGCGCGCGGCGCGCTCGAGCCGGATGTCGTCCCGCTCGCCCCGCAGCCCGTCAAGGCGAGCCCGCTCGCGCCCGGTGGGCTCATCGGCGCGGCGGCGGTCCGCCGCCCCGTGGGTGTCGTCGGATGCATCACCTCCTACAACTTCCCGATCGTCAATCTCGCGGGCAAGGTCGCGCCCGCTCTGGCCATGGGCAACACGGTGGTCGCCAAGCCGGCCCCGCAAGACCCGCTCGGCTGCCTGGAACTGGGCCCGATACTCCAGGAGGCCGGGCTGCCCGACGGTGTCTTCAATGTCGTCACCGGCTCGGGCGCGGCGGTCGGCGAGGCGCTCGTGGCACACCCCGGCGTCGACATGGTCAGCTTCACCGGATCGACGGCTGTGGGAAAGCGGATTGCCCAGTCCGCAGGGGAGACGATGAAGCGCACCCTCATGGAGCTGGGCGGCAAGGGCGCGGCCATCGTGCTGGAGGACGCCGACGAGAAGGTGGTCAAGTCGGCGATCGGGGCGGTCGGTTCCACATGGTCGTTCCACAGCGGTCAGATCTGCACGGCACCGACCCGAGTCCTCGTCCATCGATCGCTGTACGAGAAGGTCGTTGCCGGTCTCCGACATTACGCCGAAGCGCTGACGGTCGGGGACCCTGTGGATAACTCCACGGTCGTCGGCCCGTTGATCTCGGCCGCCCAGCGTGATCGCGTCGAGGCGTATGTCGCCGGAGCACGGAAAGCAGGCGCCCGGATCGTCGCGGGAGGCGAGCGGCCCGCGATGAAGACCGGCTTCTTCGTCGCCCCGACGCTCATCGCTGACGCCGACCCCGCCATGACCGTCGCGCAGGAGGAGTTGTTCGGCCCCGTCGTCGTGGCGATCCCCTTCGACGACGAGGAGGAGGCGGTCCGGATCGCCAACGGCACCCCGTACGGCCTCTACGACTACGTCTTCAGCGCGGACGCAGGCCGTGCCTGGGCACTCGCCGCGCGGCTGCGCAGCGGAAACATCGGCATCAACACGGTGCAGCGCCATCCCGAGACCCCGTTCGGCGGCTTCAAGGAAAGCGGCGTGGGCCGCGACGGCGGCTCGTTCGGCCTGCACGCGTACAGCGAACTCCAGTCAGTCGTCTGGCCATCCTGAAGGGATCACACAGCCATGAGAGGTGTCATCTTCGACGGCAGCAGCCCTCAGGTGGTCGACGACCTGGAGGTCCGCGACCCCGGCCCGGACGAGGTGCTGGTCCGCATACGGGCGGCCGGCCTGTGCCACAGCGATCTGTCCGTCGTCGACGGAACGATTCCCTTCCCCGTCCCCGTCGTCCTCGGCCACGAGGGTGCGGGTGTGGTCGAGGTGGTCGGCGCCACGGTCACCCATGTCTCGCCGGGCGACCACGTAGCCCTGTCCACCCTCGCCAACTGCGGTACGTGCGCCGCCTGCGACCGGGGCCGCCCCACCATGTGCCGGCAGGCCATCGGCCGGCCCGGCCGCCCCTTCTCACGAGGCGGCCGGCCGCTGCACAACTTCGCGGCCAACTCGGCCTTCGCGGAGCGCACGGTCGTCAAGGCCGTCCAGGCGGTCAGGATCCACCCGGATATTCCGCTCACCTCGGCTGCCCTCATCGGCTGCGGCGTACTGACCGGCGTCGGAGCCGTACTCAACCGGGCGAAGGTCGACCGTGGTGAGTCCGTCGTCGTCATCGGCACCGGCGGCATCGGGTTGAACGTCATCCAGGGGGCCCGGATCGCGGGCGCCTTGAAGATCGTCGCAGTGGACGCCGACCCGGCGAAGGAGTCCGTGGCCCGGCAACTCGGTGCGACGCACTTCATCGACGCCTCCGCCGTCCGCGACACCTCCGGCGCCGTGAAGGAGATTCTGCCCACGGGCGCCGACCACGCCTTCGAGTGCGTGGGAAACACGAAGCTCATCCGGCAGGCCATCGACCTCCTCGACCGGCACGGCCAGGCCGTGCTGCTGGGCGTGCCGCCCGCGAAGGCCGAGGCGTCCTTCCTCGTCTCCTCGATGTATCTCGACAAGTCCATTCTCGGCTGCCGCTACGGGTCCTCCCGACCGCAGCGCGACATCGCCCTCTACGCCGAGCTGTACCGGGCGGGCCGACTGATGCTGGACGAACTCGTCACCGAGACCTATCCGGTGGAGGACTTCGCGAAGGCCGCGGAAGACGCCCACGACGGGCGGGTGGCCCGTGGGGTGCTGACGTTCTGAGCTGCACGCGGCCGGCCGGTCCATGCGCGCGTGGACCGGCACCCCGCGCCCCACGCAACGCGACCCAGGACGCCCGGGCCCAGCTCCGGGCCGGAAGCCTCAGCGCCCGGAACCCGAGCGGAACGTCCGCCGGTAGGCCACGGGGGAGACCCCGAGCACCGCCTGCAGATGCTGCCGCAGCGACCCCGCCGTACCGAAGCCCGCATCCCGGGCCACCCGGTCCACCGGCAGGTCCGTGTCCTCCAGCAGATGCCGGGCCCGCTCCACCCGCTGCTGCACCAGCCACTGGCCCGGACTGACACCGACCTCCTCCCGGAACCGCCGCGTGAAGGTCCGGACGCTCATCGCCTCCTGCTCGGCCATGTCCCGCAGCCGGATGGGCCGGTCGAGCCGCACCAGGGCCCAGGCACGCGCGGACGCGGTCGTGGACAGCAGGGGTTCGGGCACCGGGCGCTGGATGTACTGCGCCTGGCCGCCGTCCCGGTGCGGCGGCACCAGGCTGCGCCGGGCGACCTCATTGGCGACCGACGTGCCGTGATCGCGCCGCACGATGTGCAGGCACAGGTCGATGCCGGAGGAGACCCCGGCGGAGGTGAGCACATCGCCGTCATCGACGAACAGCACGCCCGGGTCGACTCTGACCTTCGGGAACAGCCGCTGGAAGTGGTCGGTGTTGCGCCAGTGGGTGGTGGCGGGGCGGCCGTCGAGCAGTCCCGCCGCCGCCAGCACGTACGAGCCGGTGCAGATGGAGACCATGCGGGTTCCCGGCCGCACGCGCGCGAGGGCAGCGGCCAGCGGCGCCGTCAGCCTGCCCTCGTCGTACACCGGTCCCAGCTCGTAGGAGGCCGGGATCACGACCGTGTCGGCGTCGGCCAGGGCCTGGGGCCCGTGCTCCACGTTGATCGAGAAGTCGGCGTCCGCACGGACCGTGCCCGGCTCGGGCGCACAGGTGACGACCTCGTACAGCGGCCGGCCCTCGGCGGAGCGGGACTTGCCGAAGATCCGGTAGGGAATACCGAGTTCGAAGGGGATCACCCCGGTGAGGGCGAGCACGGCGACCCGGTGCACGCGCGCGTTCTCTCCGGCCTGCGTCATGGCGGCGGCGTCCCTCTCCCTCGGGGTGGGCCGATCCGACGGTCCGCCCAGTGGCCCGATCCGACCGCCGGCCCAGTGGCCCGATCCTAGCGAACCATGTCCTATGGGCCACTCGCCGTCATCCGCCGGGTCGCGGATGCTGATCCGGTGACGCACACACCGCAGCTCCCCGTACGAGGCGACCGGCACGTCGCGCCCGCCGAGCCCGGCCCCCGCATCCACCGGGCCTGGTGGGTCGCCGCCGTGGCCTTCGTCGCGCTGGTCGGCGCGGCCGCCTTCCGCGCGGCCCCCAGCGTGCTGATCGACCCGCTGCACGCGGAGTTCGGCTGGTCGCGCGGCCTGATCTCGGCCGCGGTCTCGGTCAACCTCGTGCTCTACGGACTGACCGCACCGTTCGCCGCGGCCCTGATGGAACGCTTCGGGATGCGCAGAGTCGTCGCCTCCGCGCTGCTTCTCGTCGCCTCGGGCAGCGGGCTCACCGTCTTCATGAACGCCGGCTGGCAGCTCGTGCTGTGCTGGGGAGTCCTGGTCGGCCTCGGCACCGGTTCCATGGCGCTGTCCTTCGTCGCCACCGTGGTGAACCGCTGGTTCCTGGCGCGGCGCGGACTGGTCACCGGCGTGCTCACAGCGGGCAGCGCCGCCGGACAACTGGTCTTCCTGCCGCTGGTCGCCTGGCTCGCCGAGCGCTACGACTGGCGGACGGCGACCCTCTCCGTCACCTGCGCCGCTCTGGCGGTCGTACCGCTCGTGCTGTGGCTGCTGCGCGACCGGCCGCAGGATGTCGGCACGATCCGCTACGGCGCAGGGCCCGAGGAGGCGCTCGAACCCGGGCCGGCGGCCCCCGCGGGCGGCGGCGCGGCGGGGCGCGCGATCGGTGCGCTGCGCTCCGCCGCCCGTACGAAGGTCTTCTGGCTGCTCGCCGGCACCTTCGCCATCTGCGGAGCCTCCACCAACGGCCTGATCGGGACCCACTTCGTGCCCGCCGCCCACGACCACGGCATGCCGGTCACCGCCGCCGCCGGCCTGCTCGCCGTCATCGGCGTGTTCGACCTGGTCGGCACGGTCGCCTCGGGCTGGTTCACCGACCGCTACGACTCCCGCCGCCTGCTCGCCGTCTACTACGCGCTGCGCGGCGTCTCCCTGCTGTTCCTGCCACTGCTGCTGGCCGGCTCGGTCCATCCGCCGATGCTGTTCTTCATCGTGTTCTACGGCCTGGACTGGGTGGCCACCGTGCCGCCCACGGTCGCCCTGTGCCGTGAGCACTTCGGCCAGGACGGTGCGATCGTCTTCGGCTGGGTGCTGGCATCCCACCAGATGGGCGCGGGCGTGGTGGCTTTCCTGACGGGCCTGATCCGGGATGTCACGGGTTCGTACGACACGGCCTGGTACACCTCGGGCGCGCTGTGCGCGGTGGCCGCTCTGATGGCCCTGATCATCCGCCGCCGACCGGAGCGCCAGACCCCGGGGACCGGCTGATCACCCCTGTCTCAGGGCCGGTCAGGAGTTCAAACTCCCGAACGTTCCCCGGTGGAAGAGCAGCGGTCCGGCCCCCGCGGCCGCGTCGTCCGTGCCCAGGGCCTCGACGCGGCCCACCACGATCAGATGGTCGCCGCCGGTGTGGACGGCGTTGATCGTGCAGTCGATCCACGCGGGGGCGCCCCGCAGGCGCGGGGAGTCCGTCACCGGGGCCGGGCCGTACTCGACGCCGGCGAACTTGTCGGGACGGTGCGACCCGCTCACCGCGAAGTCACGGCACAGGGGGCCCTGCTCCGCGCCCAGGACGTTCACGCAGAAGACCCCGGCGCGGGCGATGCGCGGCCAGGTCGTGGAGGTGCGCGCGACCATGAAGGCGACCAGCGGAGGATCGAGGGAGAGTGCGGCGAAGGACTGGCAGGCGAAGCCCGCCGGGCCTCTCTCGTCCGCCGCGCCGGGAGCGGTGACGACGGTGACGCCGCTGGCGAAGTTGCCCAGCACGCGGCGGAATTCGGCCGGGTCGAGGGGCAGGCGCTCGTCCTCCCGGACAGCCCGCAGACCGGGCCGGGACAGAGGGTCGACCGTGCGCTCGGCGGTCGTCGGCGAACCGACCGATCGCAGATAGCGCACGGCGGTGGCGGCCATACCTGCGTGTCCCATCATGCCTCCATTGAATCTGATGGAACGTCAGATAGGAAGAAAGCCGCAACTTCCCTACGGTCGAAGGGGCGTGGGGTGTCCCAAGGTCGGGCAGGGGCAGCTCGTAGGTACGACGGGGAGAGTAGCTCGCAGCATGTCCAATACGCCCACCAGTTCGAATGCGTCATCGCCCTCGCCGCGGCAGTCGCCGTTCGATGAGATCTTCAGCGGGCTGCTGCCCCGGCTCTACCGAAGAGCGGTCATGCTGGCGGGGACGAGGCACGCGGCCGAGGACGCGGTGCACGACGCGTATCTCAAACTGGCCGCCCGGCCGCAGAAGTTCCTGGCGCATCCGGAGCCGTACGCGTACGCGTTCGCCGCCGTGCTGAGCGTTGTACGCGACGCCCACCGCCGCGAGCGCCGCCAGGTGCTGGTGGACGATATGGAGGGGCCCGGGGCAGGCGCGGCGGGTCCGGCCGGCGCGATCGGTTCCGTCACCTGGGACGGCGGGGTCGAGCGCCTGGACGCGGAGCTCGAGGCGGTACGGCTGCTGGGCAGGCTCTCCTCCCGGCAGGCCGGGGTGGTGATACTGGTCGACCTGGACGGCTACACCATCGACCAGGCGGCGAAAATCATGAAGGTCCATCGCGGGACGGCCGCCCGGCACCGGGCGCGGGCGCTGGACAGGCTGCGGGAGTTCCTCGACGGGCCGGCGTCTACCGTCCGTCCCGGCACGGACGGATTGGGAGGCGCGCGATGAGGCCGGACGAGCAGGCGGCGGACGAGCGTGTCGTGGCGGTGCTGCGTGACCGGCTCCGAGCGGCCGATGAGGAGATCGAGACGCCTCCCGGGCTCTGGGAGGGCGTACGGTCAGCGGCCACGGGTCCCAGGCCGGCCACGGTGCGGTGGCGCCGGCCCCGTTTCGCTGTGGTCGCCCTGACCGCGGCGACGGTGGTCAGCGCGGTCATCCTCGGGGCCTGGTGGCTGGCGCGGCAGCCCGTGGACGACACGGTTCCGCCCTCCTCCGACTCCCGTCCCGCGGTGACGCTCACCGTCCACAACACCGAACGGCCCTGCCGCGAACTCCGCACGCTGGAGTGCGCGCTGCGGCTGGCCAAGGACCCGTACGGCGAGTACGCGGCGTCCGGCAACGCGGCGGCCCGGGTCTGGCACGGCGACGATCTGGCGGCGATGTGCGTCGTCTCCGACGGCACCCTGGTCGAGGACGAGGCCGGCCTCACCTCGACCCGCTGGTACCTCGTCAGGACGGGTGACCGAAAAGAGGGCTGGCTGCCCGGGGTCCGTACGCGCAACACGGCCGAAGTTCGTCCGTGTTCCAGGGGCGAGGTCGAGGACGCGACCCGAAAGTGAACGGCTCCCTCCCGAGGCAGCAGCGACTCACTGGTCCGGAGCACCGCCCGCCGCGCCGAGTGCAGGCCGAAGGGGACTTCCCGGCCGTCGTGCCGCCCCCGAGATCCCGCCAACGGGGCGTGGACACGGGTTCGTTCAGCGTCCGCGGTAGTGCGGAGTCCGGCGCTCCACGAAGGAGGTGACGCCCTCGTTGGCGTCGTCCGTCGTCATATTGATCTCCTGCGCGGTGGCCTCGGCGGCGAAGGCGACAGCACGGCCCGCCTCCAGGGAGGCATTGACCAGCTGTTTCGTCAGGGACAGGGCGCGGGTCGGTCCGGCGGCGAGGCGCTCGGCCCACTCGCGGGCGGTCTTCTCCAAGTCCTCGGCCGGGACCACCCGGTTGACGAGGCCGAGGCGCTCGGCGTCGGCGGCGGGCAGTGCGTCGCCGAAGAACATCAGCTCCTTGGCGCGCTGCGGCCCGATCAGGCGCGGAAGCAGATACGCACCGCCCCCGTCCGGTACGAGCCCACGGCGTACGAACACCTCGATGAATTCGGCGGTTTCGGCCGCGAGGACGAGGTCGCAGGCGAAGACCAGATGCGCACCCATGCCCGCCGCCGTGCCGTTGACAGCGGCGATCACCGGCTTCTCGCAGTCCAGGACCGCGCTGACCAGCCGCTGAGCGCCGCACCGGATCGTACGGGCCACGTCACCCGCGAGGCGCTCCCTGTCGCCACCTGCCGCAGGGCCGTTCCCGGTCCGCAGGTCGGCGCCCGCGCAGAATCCCCTGCCGGTGGCGGTGACGACCACGGCCCGCACGTCCGGGTCCGCAGAAGCTGACCCGAGCAGCGAAATGATGCGTTCGCGCTGGTCAGGGGTGATGGCGTTCATCGCCTCCGGGCGGTTGAGGGTGATCCACGAGACGCCGTTGTCAGTGGTGTGGAGTACCAATGTCTCCAGGGACTTCTCGGGGGAGGCAGTCATGTGGAAGCTCCTTGGTCGTCGGCGGTCCGGGCCGCGGCAGCACACGGCTGCGGCGTCGGCACGGGGGTGTCGGTGCCGGAGGTGGGTCGTGGCGTGTCTTTCCCGCGCGGGGGGCGGGAAAGGCGCGGCACATCCACAGCCGAGCCCTCCGGTGGAGCCGCGCTCGCCGAGCACGGCTCCACCGGACCCGCCGGGTGATCGGCCCGGCTCACCCGCACAGGGCCAGCGCGTCGAGGGCCACCGCGCCCTGGCCGCGGGGCAGTACCACCAGGGGGTTGATGTCCAGCTCCGCGAGGTGGTCGCCCAGTTCCATGGCGATGCGCTGGACACGCAGGACGACTTCCACCAGGGCGTCCACGTCCGCGGGAGGGGAGCCCCGTACGCCCTCCAGCAGGGCCTGGCCGCGCAGTTCGCGCAGCATGGTGCGGGCCTGGTCCTCGCCGAACGGCGGTACGCGGACCGCCGCGTCGCGCAGCACTTCGACGAGGACCCCGCCGAGGCCGACCGTCACGGTGGGACCGAAGAGGCTGTCGTGGGTGATGCCGACGACCATTTCCACGCCCCGCTCGATCATTTGGCAGACCAGCACGCCGTCGGGCGTGAAGCCTTCGTAGCGGGCGATGTCGGTCAGCTCGCGATAGGCGTCACGGACCTGGCTGGCCGACGTCAGTCCGACTTTCACCAGGCCCAGTTCCGTCTTGTGTGCGAGCTGTACGGCCGAGGCCTTCATGACGACCGGGTAGCCGACCAGCCCGGCTGCCCGGACAGCGGCGGCCGCGCTGGTCACCAGCTGCTCGCGCGGCACCCTGATGCCGTACGCCCGCAACAGCTGCTTCGCCGCGTGCTCGCTCAGCTGCGTGCCCGGGTGCAGCAGGGCCTGCGCTTTGCGGGCGGAGGGGGACAACGTGCGGGGCGCGTGGTCGAACGGAGAGCGGTATCCCGTGGTGAAGCGGTGGTGGCCGAAGTAGGCGTGGACGGCGGTGACGCAGTTGGAGAAGGTGCGGAAGGTGGCGACCCGGGACGAGCCGAGCAGAGTGGAGCGGTAGGCGTCCTCGGTGCCTACCGGAGAGCCCCAGACCACACACACCAGCTTGTCCGTTGCCTCCGCCGCCTCCACCAGATCCTGCGCGAGTTTGTCGCTCATCGGGGGGAAGGGCCCGGTGATGGGGCAGATGAGGACGCCCACGCCGGGGTCGGCGAGGATCGCGTCGATGATCTCCCGGCCGCGCCAGTCGCCCACCGGGTGGCCGCCGTTGTCGATGGGGTTCGCGGTGCTCAGATGCTCCGGTATCCACTGGTGGAGTTCGGTTTGCTTCGCGGCGGAGAGGGTGGGGACGGACAGGCCCGCCGCGGCCGCCAGGTCCGAGAAGTGCGCGCCCGTGCCGCCGGAGATCGAATAGACGGCTACGCCCTCGGCCCGCGGCGGACGGGCGCGGGCGAGGAGTGCGGCGGTGTCCTGGAGCTCGTCGAGCCCGTCGACGCGGATCACGCCGAACTGCCGCATCGCGGCGTCCACCACCTGGTCCGCCCCGGTCAGTTTGCCGGTGTGGGAGGCGGCCGTCCGGGCGCCGGTCTCGGTGCGGCCGACCTTGACCGCGATCACCGGGACCTTGTTGCGCGCCGCCCGGTCGGCGGCGAGCAGAAAGCTGCGGCCGTCCTTCAGCCCTTCCATGTACGCGGCGATGGCGCCGACCTCGGGCTGTGAGGCGAAGTAGGAGATGAAGTCGGCGGTCTCCAGATCGGCCTCGTTGCCGGTCGGCGCCCAGTGGGAGAGCCGGATGCCCAGCTCCTGGAGGGCGAAGACCGGGCGGCCCTGGTGGCCGGACTGTGTGATCAGGGCGATGGCGGGGCCTTCGAGATCGTCGCGGAACTTCTCGAAGGCGTTGAGATTGGTGTTGGGGCCCAGCAGCCGGAGGCCGGAGCGCCGTACGGCCGTGGCGAGCCGGTCCTGGGCGGCAGCGCCTTCCTCGCCGGTCTCGGCGAAGCCGGAGGCGAAGGCGACCGCGAACCTCACCTTGGTCCCGGCGAGCTCCTCGATGACGGGAAGGGGGTCCGCGACAAGGAGAACAGCGAGGTCCACCGGCTCGGGGAGGTCGGCGACGGAAGGGAGGCAGGGGAGGCCGAAGACGGTGCCGCGGCCCGGGTTGACGGGGTGGAGACCGGCTCCGACCCGCTCGGCCCAGTCGATGAGCCGGCGCGTGATGCCGGTGTTGGGGCGGCCCTCGCTGTCGGAGGCACCGATGACAGCCATGGACCGGGGCTGGAAGAATCGGCCCAGGTCGGGGACCGCGGCGTGCAGCGGGCGCCCGCTGACGTCCGTGTCCTCGCTCGGGAGCGCCGTGTTGTGGACCGTGGTCCGAGGGTGCTCACCGCAGGCCACGACGCGGGCCGGGCGGGAGTGAGTGGTGAGGGTGCCGTGAGTCGATCCAAGCATCGTTCTCGCCCGCTCCTGCTCGATGGCCGGTACTGACACGCGCCCAGCGAAATAGCTGACGCATAGTCAGATTACGCAACTGATGTCATGTCAGGAACAGGGCTGACAGCAGAAAGCCGACTCTCGGCGGGGAGGTCTCCTCGGCGGACGGCGGACGGCGGACGGCGGACGGCGGACGGCTCGGACGTCCGGGCGTGGGGCGGTTCGCGCGTGGATGGTTGGGGCGTCGGTGGTTCGGGGCAGCCGGTGGGGTTGGCGTGGAGCAGTGGCTCTGCGTGCCCGTCGCAGCGCCGGGTCAGCGGCGCCGTGCCGTGTGGCGGCGCGCTTCCTCGCGCTGGATGGCGCGTGCGATCTTGTCGGCGTCGATGGCCAGTTCGCGGAGCATGCCGCTGATCGGGTTCGTATAGCCCGTGAAGTACAGCCCGGGCGCGGTGGGCCGGCGGCCGTGAGTACGGGGACGGCCGCGGCCGTCCAGTACGTCCAGATGCCCGACCAGGTCCTCCAGGCCCCGCCGGTAGCCCGTGGCGGCGATCACCACATCCGGTGTGATGTGCAAGCCGTCCGCGAGTACGACCTTGTCGTTCTCGAAGGACTGGACGGCGCCGACGGGTTCGACCTTCCCTGAGCGGATCGCGCCGACCAGACCCACGTCCTGCACGGGGATCGCACCCTCCATAACCCGGGAGTACAGGCCGGTTTTCGGCCTCGGCAGCCCGTGGGCGGAGAGGTCCGGTACGGACAGCCGGGCCATCGTCCGCGCTGCTCGGTCCACCACGCGGCGGGGCAGCCGGCGGACGAGGATCCCGGTTGACTGCGCGGGCCAGCCCACCGTCGTGCGGCGCACGATGTGCGGCGCCGTGCGCACCGCGAGCCGTACGCGCGAGGCGCCGCCTTCGGCGAGGTCGACCGCGATGTCCGCGCCCGTGTTGCCGGTGCCGACGACCAGGACGTCCCGGCCGCGGTAGGGCTCGGCGTTGCGGTAGCGGCCCGCGTGCAGCAGCTCCCCGCCGAAGGAGCTGCGACCCGGCCAGTCCGGGACGTACGGCGTGTGGTTGTAGCCGGTCGCGACGACGACCGACGCGGCCGAGAGCTCCCTGCCGCCGGTGGCACGCAGCATCCAGCCGGAACCGGAACCGGAACCGGAACCGGAACCGGAACTGGAGCCGGAGCCCGAGCCGGAGCCTGGATTCGAGCCGGGCTGGGGGCCGGACCGCTCGACGCGGGACACCTCCACCCCCGTGACGATTTCCAGCTCGTGGTGTTCGGCGTACTCCTCCAGATAGCGGACCACGCGGTCGCGGCCGAGCCAGCGACCGTACGAGCGCGGTATGGCGAGTCCGGGCAGAGCGGACAGCCTGCGGGTGGTGTGCAGTTCCAGCCGGTCGTAGTGCCCGCGCCACGAGGCGCCCACCGCGTCGGACTTCTCCAGTACGACGGCACGTAAGCCGCGCCCGCCCAGCGCCGCCGCGGTGGCCAGACCGCCGGGTCCGCCTCCGATGACATACACGGGAGAACTGGGCGTGAAGTGCGTGGGAGTCGTGGCAGTCGTGGGGGTGATGTCGGGCATGTGCGTGAGCGTAAGGCGGATGATTGACGTGTGTCGGTCAATCCCGTACCGAATCGGTTGCGGATAGATCACGGTCCGTGACCTCTTGCGCCTGACGCAACCATCCGCTGAACTGACGTACCGTCAGGAAATTGAAGGAAGGCGCGGAGGAGGGTGTGCCCCGGTGCAGACGATCTGGCTCAGCGGAGCCGAATGGCTCGCCGTGCTCCGAATAGGCCTCGGCCTGTGGTGGCTGGAGAGCTGGCGGCACAAGGACAAGAAGGCCTGGTTCGAGCGCGGTACGGGCATCGCGTGGGCGGCGAGTGTCGCGGCGGAGCACCGCTGGATGTCCGTACGCCGCGGCTTCGACGCGGTGGTCAAGCCCCCGCCGCGGGCCATGGCGTACATCGTGGTCCACGCGGAACTGGCCCTCGGGCTCGGTCTGATCCTCGGCATTCTGACCCCGGTCGCGCTGATCGGCGGGCTGTTGCTCAACCTGCTCTACCTGGTTCTGATGATCCACGACTGGGCCGAGCAGGGCCAGAACTCGATGATGGCGCTGATCTCGCTCGTCGCCTTCTTCGGGATGGGCTGGCAGACCTGGTCGCTCGACGAGGCACTGGGGCTTTTCCTGTGACGCCCCAGCCCGGGATGCCCCAGCCCGGGATGCCCCAGCCCGGGGCGAAGAGGCCCCGGACGACGCTGCCCGGATCCCGGCCCGGAGCCCGGCCAGGAGCCGCACAGCCCGGGGCCGCGAGGCGCTTCGACCTGCCCGAGATCGACGCCTTCACGCGCCCCTACTGGGACGCTACGGCCGAGGGGCGGCTGCTGATCCGCCGCTGCGCGGCATGCGGCAGAGCGCACCACTATCCGAGGGAGTTCTGCCCCCGCTGCTGGAGCGAGGACGTCTCCTGGGAGCAGGCGAGTGGCCGCGCCACCCTCTACACCTGGTCGGTGGTGCACCGGAACGATCTGCCGCCCTTCGGCGAACGCGTCCCGTACGTGGCCGCGGTCGTAGACCTCGCCGAGGGCCCGCGGATGATGACAGAAGTCGTCGACTGCGTGCCCGTTGCGCTCACCCTGGCCGTCGGCCTCGATCTGGAAGTGGCCTTCCGGCGTGAGGCCGAAGAGATCACCGTCCCAGTCTTCCGCCCCGCCCGCGGGTCGGCCTCTCGTTGATTCGTCGGTCAGGTCCGCCGTCCTGCCCGTGAGGGCGAGCAGAGGGCAAGGCGATCTTCCGGAAAGCGAGTTGCGCCGGCTGATGTGCGTGAAAGCGTTGCGTCTGAAGGAAGGGCGGGCCCGCGCCCCGACGCCACTCTGGTCATTGGTATGAGTATTCGTATCGTTGACTATGAAGGAGACTGTGATGTCGACCCCCGAGAAATTCCGCTCCGCCGTCGAAAAGCGTGATCTGGCCGCATTGGAAGGCCTTTTTGCGTCGGATGTGCGGTTCTACAGCCCAGTGAAGTTCACGCCGTTCGTGGGCCGTCCCATGGTTCAGGGCCTCTTCGGCGTGCTGCTCCGTACGTTCGAGGACTTCCGTTACGTCGGTGAGTTCCAGGGCACGGCCGAGCTCAGCGGAAGCGGTGACGAGGCCGACGCGCACGTCCTGATCTTCCGGGCGAACGTGAACGGCAAGGCGATCCACGGTATGGACCTGCTGCACCTCGACGAGGCTGGACTGATCAAGGAGTTCACGGTCATGGTGCGCCCGCAGTCGGCGGTCAGCGCTCTCAGCGACGCCGTGCTTGCCGGGCTGGTCGCCGACGGGCTCGTAGCGGACCCCAACGGCTGACGTGGCACTGGGCGCGGGGTAGGAGGCGCGGGGCGCGGGGTACGAGGCACGGAGTGCGAGGCGCAGGCTACGGGCGCGCGGCCGGCCGCCGGCGGTCGTCACCTGCGTGCGGCAATCGTGAGCCGTATCGCGCATCCCGCCTCTCCCCCGGGCGGCCCGGTCGAGTCAGTCCCGCCCCAGGACGACAGTTCCCGACGAGCAGAACCAGCCGCCCGTCCCCGAGGCCACCGCGAGCTCAGGCAGCCGCCCGCCCGCCTTGCGGACCTGCCCCGCGCCCGCCTCACCACGCAGCTGCCGTGCCGCCTCCACCAGCAGGAACAGACCACGCATCCCCGGATGGCAGGCGGACAGTCCGCCGCCGTCGGTATTGACCGGCAGGTCGCCGTCGCGCAGCAGCCGTCCCTTTTCCACGAACGCCCCGCCCTCGCCCTTCGCGCAGAACCCCAGGTCCTCCAGGGTCACCAGCGTCATATAGGTGAAGGCGTCGTAGATCTCGGCGAGATCGATGTCCTCGGGGCGCACCCCGGCCCGTTCGAAGGCGAGCCGGCCCGACACCGCGGCCGGAGAGACCGTGAAGTCCTCCCACTCCGACATCGTGCTGTGCGACAGGTGTTCGCCCGTCCCCAGGATCCACACCGGCTTCCTCGCGGTGTCCGGGACGTACTCCTCGGCCGCGAGCAGCACGGCGCAGCCGCCGTCCGAGCGGACGCAGCAGTGCAGTGTGGTGAACGGGTCGGCGATCACCGGGCCGGACAGCACCTCGTCAACGGTGACCGGTGTGCGGTACATCGCCTCCGGGTTGTGTGCGGCGTTCGCCCGCGCCTGCACGGCGACCTCGGCGAGCTGCGCCAGTGTGGTGCCGTACTGGTGCATATGGCGCCGGGCGGCCATCGCGTACTTCGCGATGAGCGTGTGGCCGTACGGGACCTCGAACTGGAGAGGCCCGCTCGCGCCGAAGGAGAGGTTCGCGGTGCGCCGCTTCGCCTTGAGGTCGGCGCGCGCCGTGGATCCGTAGACGAGCAGTACGGCTTCGGCATGCCCGGCGGCGATGGCATCCGCCGCATGCGCGGCCATCACTTCCCAGGTCGCGCCGCCGACCGACGTGGAGTCGGTCCAGGTGGGGCGCAGCCCGAGATACTCGGCGACCTCCACCGGGGCGAGGGTGCCGAGCCCCGCCGAGGCGAAGCCGTCGACGACCGAGCGGTCCAGCCCGGAGTCGGCGAGCGCGCGACGGGCGGCCTGGGCGTGCAGTGCGTACGGCGTGAGCCCGTCGATCCGGCCGCACTCCGAGAGGGCGACGCCGACGACGGCGACCCTGCGGGCGGGGGCGGGTATCGCGTTCGGCATGAACTGACGGTACATCAGATATCGCCTCGCAACCGGCTCTCCGGCGGGCCGCGTCCCCGCACTCCACCCTCGAACGCTCGACCCCTCCGACGCTCCAGATCTCCGCGGCTCTGTCCATCTGCCACCGCGCCACCTAGTATGACGCCCCGTCAGATCAGGGGAGGAGCTTGCCGATGGACGCCGCCTTCACCGCCGAGCAGGACGAGATCCGCCGCACGCTGCGCGAACTGCTGTTCAAGCACTGCGGTCCCGATGACGTCAAGGCCGCGGTGCGCACCCCCCGCGGGTGGGACGAGGCGCTGTGGCGGCAGCTCGCCGAGCATCTCGGGCTGCCGGGTCTGGCGCTCCCGGCCGAGTACGGGGGCGTGGGCTGCGGGCCGACCGAACTGGCGCTCGCCTGCGAGGAGACGGGCCGCGTCCTGATGCCCTCCCCGCTGCTGCCCGGCGTGGTGCTCACCGCCCCGCTGATCGCCGCGCTCGGCACGGACGAACAGCGGGCCGAGCTGCTGCCGCGGATCGCGTGCGGCGGACTGACGGCCACACTCGCCGTGCCCGGCGGCACGGTGCCCCTCGCCCTCGGGCTGACCGGCGACAACGGCGGCGACTGGGCCGGCGGCGGCCGCGCGGGCGGCATCCAGGCGCGGCACACGCGCGACGGCTGGCGGCTCTACGGGCAGGCCGACCAGGTACTCGACGGGCACGGCGCCGGGCTGCTGCTGGCCGCCGCCCACACCGGCGGCTACGCGCGCAGCCGTACGCTCCTGTTCGTCGTAAGGGAAGGGGCCGTCGGCCTCGCCCGTACCCGGCGGACCGCGCTCGACGAGACCCGGTCGCAGGCCGGAGTCGAACTGCGGGATACACCAGCGGAGTTGCTGGGCGCGGCGGACGACGCCGATGTTCCGGGCGCGCTGGCGAGGCTCGGCGGTACGGCGGCAGCGGCGCTGGCGGCAGAAGCGGTGGGTGCGGCGGACGGGGCCTTCGCGCGCACGGTGGAGTATGTGGGTGCCCGGGAGCAGTTCGGCCGCCCGATCGGGTCCTTCCAGGCGGTCAAACACCGGTTGGCCGACCTCTACGTACAGATTCAGGCGGCCCGGTCGGCGGCGTACTACGCGGCGTGGGCGGCGGGCGGGGAACAGGCCGATCCGTCCGTCGGCGGGCTGGCCCTCGCCCAGGCGCTGGAGGCGCAGCGCGCGGTGGCGGGCGAGGCGGTACAGCTGCACGGGGGCCTCGGCTTCACCTGGGAACACGCAGCGCACCTCTACTTCAAACGGGCTGCCTCCGACGAACTCCTCTTCGGGCCCGCGCACCGGCTGCGGGCGTGGGCGGCCGAGTGCACGGGGCTCTTCGGCGGGGACGGCGACCGAGAGGCGGTGGTGGTCTGATGCCGCCGGGTGTGCGGTTGATCCAGAAGGTGTCGTCGACGCGTACGTTCGCGAAGATCGCGCCGCATGTGGTCCCGGCGATGGACCGGGCGGTGCACCGGCTGACGCGCGGCAGGGTGCTGCTCAGCGCGCGGATGCTGCCGGGGGTGATTCTGACGGCGACGGGCGCGAAGAGCGGGCAGCGCAGGCGTACGCCGCTGGCCTGCATGCTGGAGGAGGGCGGCACTTTCATCCTGATCGGCAGCAACTTCGGCCGCCCGGACCACCCGTCCTGGACGGCGAACCTCCTTGCCCACCCGGACGCGGAGATCAACTGGCAGGGCCGCGACATACCGGTGCGTGCGCGCCTGCTGGAGGGGGCGGAGCGGGAGCTGGTGTGGACGGCGGTGCTCAGGTTCTGGCCGCCGTACGCGAACTACCAGTCGCGAGTGGACCGCCGGATCCGCCTCTTCCGCCTGGAGTGGCACCACGGGTGACCTCGCCGGCCGGGCCGGGGCGGGGCGGGCCGGGGCGGTCCGGGGCGCGGCGGCGGTACGGGTGCGTTTCGGGTGCCGGTGCCGGGTTCCGGTGCCGGTGCCGGGTTCCGGGGCGGGGGCTGGGGTGGGTGAGTTCCGGCGCCGTGTCACCGGGCTGGAGTGGTCGGGCCGTTCCGTCCTTCGATCGCAAGGCGGTTCGGCCAAGACGGGGCCGGATGACGCTGCGGCGGATCACTCCGGTCGGTGACCGAGTGATCCGCCGCAGTGATGACAGGACTCGAGTGACGGGCCCGGGGCGCCGGCGTACCGGGGTGGGCCGTGGTCGGAGCCGCGAGCTGCGGCCGCGTTCGCACCCACGCGCGGTCGCCCGGGTGGCTCGGCGACGCGGTGGCTCGGCGGCGCGGCGGCCGGGTGCCTCCGGAGTAAGCGCGGAGCGCTTACTTCGTCGGCTTCTTGCCCGTGATGCCCAGATGAACCAGCAGCGCCAGGTTCGGCTTCAGCTCCGCCTGCTTGACGCCCCAGCTCTGAAAACCCTTCTGGTGCGCCGCCACGGCCGCGAGCATCGCCACCAGGGAACCGGCGACTGCCGCCGGATTCACGTCCTTGTCGACCTTCCCCCTGGACTGGAGATCCTTGACGGAGTCCGTCAGGGAGTTGGTGACGGCGTTGAGGATCTTCATACGGATCTTGTAGAACCGTTTGTCCCCCTCCGCCGCGCCCAGGTCGACCACGCGCAGGATGGCGTCGTTCTTGCGCCAGAAAGAGAGGAAGCCGTCGACCAGGTTTTCAGCGGTCTGCCAGCCCGACTTCCCCACCCAGGAGCGGCCCGCCACCAGATCGGTCAGGCTCGCACCTTCCTTGGCCATCTCCTCGGCGATCTCCAGGACGGCGCCCTCGACGTCCGGGAAGTACTGGTAAAAGGTCGCGGGGGAAGTCCCCGCCTTGCGGGCGACGTCGATGACCTTGACATCGCGGTACGGCGAGGAGCTGAGCATCTCGCTGAGGCAGTCGAGCAGCTTCTGCCGCGTCGCCTGCCCGCGGCGCCCGGCCACCCGGCCGTCGACGGTGCGAACTTGTCCTGTCATGCCGTCAGCTTACCGAGGGGTGATCGGAGCGCGATTCGGCCGCCTGCAAATGGGGAGCGGACAGCCGCCGCCATGAACCTCCAGCTCAGCGCCAGTGCCCGGAGCCGGCCGTCGGATCCGCTTGGTCCAGACGAATGAATCTTGTTATCAACAGGCTGTGGATAACTTTCGTGGACAGCGGGCGCAGGTGGAAATGACCGGATAGCGTGCTGAACAAGACATTCTTCTAGCAGGAGGAATCAGGCGATGGCCGCATTCCCGGAAGGCGCACCCTGTTGGGTGGACGCCTCGCTCCCCGATCTGGAAGCGGGAAAGCGCTTCTACGGCGGGCTCTTCGGCTGGACCTTCGATGAGGGCTCGCCCGACTTCGGCTACTACACGCAGGCGCTCTCGGACGGCAAGAAGGTCGCCGGACTCGCCCCCGTCATGGAGGGCCAGGAAGGGACGCCGCCGGCCTGGGGCGTCTACTTCGCTTCGCGCGACATTGCCGAGACCGCTGAGAAGATCCGTGCGAACGGTGGCATGACGCTGATGGGGCCCATGGAGGTCGGGGACCTCGGCAGCATGCTCATCGCCAAGGACCCGGGTGACGCGGTTTTCGGTGTCTGGCAGCCCGGGACCCATAAGGGATTCGACAGGCAGTACCAGCCGGGTTCCTTCGGCTGGGTGGAGATCTGTGTCCGGGAGACCGGGGGCGTGGACGCGTTCTACCCGGCCGTCTTCTCGTACGAGGTGCAGCCGGTCGGTGACCAGAACTTCGACTTCAGTATCTGGAAGCTCGAAGGCCAGCCCGTGGCCGGCCGCTTCAAGCTGGGCGATGACATTCCGGCCGATGTGCCGCCGCACGCGATGGTCTATTTCGTGGTCGCCAACTGCGACGACGCGATCGCCTCGGTGCAGAAGCTCGGTGGCAAGCTCCGGACGGGGCCCAGGGACAGCCCGTACGGACGCTTCGCGATCGTCGCCGACCAGCAGGGCGCGACCTTCTCCGTCATCGACCCGAGGACGACGGCGGGCCAGGCGTGACGCACGAGTCCCGCCGGGACCGGGACCGGGACCCGGTCCGGGGCCGTCTCCCGGACCCGGTCCGGGCCGCCGTCACCCATGGACCGCCGCCGTCGTCCGTTGACCGTCATCGACCCCCTGACATTCACCCCCACCGCACCCGCCGAGCCGGCCGCGCCGGCGTAGTGGGACATCCGCGGTCGCCGTGCCCCCCGCGGCACGCACCTCCGCATCCACTGGCATCTCCATAGGCATCCCTACCGCACGTTCCCTACCGCATGGGAGGACCCGGCGTCATGGCCGCATTCGAAGAGGGCGTGCCCTGTTGGGTCGACGCGATGCTGCCGGATCTCGCGGCGGGCAAGCGCTTCTACGGTGAGCTCTTCGACTGGTCGTTCGAGGAGGGCGAGAAGGAGTACGGCTACTACACGCAGGCGTTCCACGACGGCAGGAACGTCGCCGCGCTCGCTCCCAAGCCGGACGGCCGGATGCCCACCGTATGGAACGTCTACCTCGCGACCGCCGACGCCGCCGCGACCGTCGCGAAGATCCGCGAGGTCGGCGGCCAGATCATCATGGACCCCACGGAGGTCGGCGGCTTCGGCACGATGGCGATGGCCGTCGACCCGGGTGGCGCGGTGTTCGGTCTGTGGCAGGGCGGCTCGCACACCGGCTTCGAGAAGCGGGGCCGGCCGGGCTCGTACGCCTGGACCGACGTCTATACGCGGGACGCGAAGCGGGTGGACCAGTTCTACGAGACCGTGTTCGGTTACACCACGCGGGGTGTGGACACGGGCGACGGAACGGAATTCGCCGTCTGGTCGCCACCGGGGAGGCCCGCGGGGATGGACGGCGCGGTTCTCGGCCGCGGCGTGATCGACAGCAGATTCCAGGCCGAGATGCCCGCGCATTTCCTTGTCTACTTCGCGGTCGCGGACTGCGACGGGACGGCCGGGGCCACGACCCGCCTCGGCGGACGCGTCATTCTCGATCCGGAGGACACCCCGTACGGGCGGATCGCGGTCCTCGTCGACAATCAGGGAGCGAACTTCGCGGTCATCGATCTCTCCAGAGCGAGCCGCTGACCACGGCCGATCGCATGCGACCCGCCGGTAACCTCCGACACCCTGATGTTTTGACCCCATTTGCCGGGGGAGACACCCCGATTCGCCCCCGGGTTCGCAACCACCGCCTTCGCCAGGAAGAATCAGGTTGCGTACCCGGGACGGTTGACGGTGAGACGCTGCACGGGGCTGAAATCCTTCAAGCCCCCACGGGGAGGTGGCAGGCAAGTGGTGGAGCAGCTGACGCAGCACGACCCGAGGCGGATCGGGCCGTTCGAGGTGCTCGCCCGACTCGGTGCCGGTGGCATGGGGCTGGTCTATCTCGCCCGCTCGGCATCCGGACGACGGGTCGCGATCAAGACCGTGCGGACCGAACTCGCCGAGGACCAGCTGTTCCGGGTCCGCTTCACGCGCGAGGTGGAGGCGGCCCGCGCGGTCAGCGGCTTCTACACCGCCGCCGTCGTGGACGCGGACCCGCGCGCCGCCGTGCCGTGGCTCGCGACCGCGTACGTCCCCGCCCCCTCCCTCGAGGAAATAGTCAAAGAGTGCGGTCCGCTGCCGACGCAGGCCGTGCGCTGGCTGGCGGCCGGTGTCGCCGAGGCGCTGCAGTCCATCCACGGGGCCGGTCTCGTCCACCGCGACCTGAAGCCGTCCAACGTGCTCGTGGTCGAGGACGGGCCGCGGGTGATCGACTTCGGTATCGCGTCCGGGGTATCGAACACCCGTCTGACGATGACGAACGTGGCCGTGGGTACCCCGGCCTACATGTCGCCCGAGCAGGCGCGTGACTCGCGCAGCGTCACGGGTGCCAGCGACATCTTTTCGCTCGGCTCGACGCTGGTGTTCGCGGCCACCGGGCACGCGCCCTTTCACGGCGCGAACCCCGTCGAGACGGTCTTCATGCTGCTGCGTGAAGGGCCCGACCTGGACGGGCTGCCGGACGACCTGCGGTCACTGATCGAATCCTGTATGCAGATGGCCGCCGAACACCGGCCGAGCCCCGCGGATCTGCAGTCCCAGCTGGCGCCGCATCTCTTCGCCTCCGGCAGTGACGACAGCGGTACGGCCTCGGCCTGGCTGCCGGGGCGCGCGGTTTCGATGATCGAGCAGCGGCGCGGCGGACGCACGACTTCGCCTGCCGCCGGTGCGGGTTCGCCCGCGACGGGCAGGGACGCGGGTGCCGGCGGAGGCAAGGGGCGCCTGCCCGCGCCCGCAGAGCCCGCCCCAGCGCCCGCCGCTCCCCCGCCGCCGTCGTACGCCCCGGGAGCCGGACCGGGTACGGCCGCCCCGGCGGGCGTGACCGCGGGCCACGGCGCGGACTCCGGACGTGGTCCAGGACCCGGGCAGGTACCCGGTCCCGGGCAGGTACCCGGTCCCGGGGGCTCGGTGCCGCCGACGGGCCCCGCCCCGGCCGGTGAGGCTCCGGCAGGTCATGGTGGGCCCGTTGCCGGCAACCCCGCGCGTGACGGCCGGGGGCTCGGCGGCGTCCCCGCGGCCGCGGGGTGGGACGGCCACGGTCCGGCCGGTTACCCGCCGCGTGACCCGGCGGACTGGAACGGTCCCGTTGCGGGGCCGGGTCCCGGTCCCGACGGACACTTCGGCCCGCAGGTACCCGTCGGGGGCGCCGCCGGCGGAGCCGTACAGCTGCCCGGTTCGCAGGTCGCCATAGGGCCGGGGCCGCGGGTCGTCGACGGCCGCGACCCACAGGCGCGGCCCGACAGCGGGACCGCCACGGGCTGGGTGCGCCCGCCGAACGGTGCGCCCCCCGGCCCTCTCGCGGCCGGAAGCGCCGACGGCGCCGTCGCGTCCGCGCCCGCGCCGTCCCCGGCGGCCGACGGCCAGGCCCACGCATCGGTACCCGCCCCTGCGGAACCGCCCGGCGCGCTGGGCGGCCACGGGCGGTGGAGGCCGTGGCGTTTCCGGATGTCCAACGATGTCTGGGGCAGCCCCGCCGTCGCGGGCGACCTGCTGTACGTCACCTCCTTCGAGGTGCACGCGCTCGATGTGGCCACCGGACGGCGGCAGTTCAAGACCCGCGACGTGGCGTGGGCGATGGCGGTCGCGGACGGCCGTATCCATGCCTCGGACGGGCCGACGCTCTACGCGCTGGACGCCGTCGACGGCGCGGAGCGGTGGCGGCTGAACACCGACGGCTGGGTGTACTCGCTCAAGGTCGACCGCGGCACGGTCATCACCGGCACGCGCGGAGGCGGCGTACAGGCCTGGGGGGCCGCCAACGGCGAACAGCTGTGGGAACTGCCCGGCGCCCAGGCCGACTTCGAAACCGCCGAGTCGGGGCCCGCCATCCATGACGGCACGGTGTACGTGTGGGCCGAGGGACGGCTGCGTGCGCTCGAAGCCCGTACGGGCATGGAGCGCTGGTCCCATCCCGTCGGAGATGCGGCTTCCTGCGGTGGAGTCCCGGTGCGGCTGCTGCACGCCCCGGACGGCGTCGTGTACGTCTGCGCGGGGGCACGGGTGATGGCCATCGATGTGGCGCGGGGCGATCTGCGGTGGCGCTTCGAGGCGCCCGCGGTCTTCCTGAGCGCCCCGGCGTACGCGCCGGGCCCCGCCGTCACGGGCGGCGGTGTGTACGTCGTGGACTACCTCGGCACCGTGTACGCGCTGGACGCGGCGGACGGCCGTGACCGCTGGCGCATTGCGACGGAGGCCCGGCAGTCGATCGATCCGGCGCTCGTCGCAGCGGGTTCCGTGCATGTCGGCAGCGGCAGCGCGCTCTATACGCTGGACGCGGTCACGGGCACCCCGAAGTGGCGCTTCGCGGCCCAGGGTGAGGTCATCGGCGCCCCGGTCGTCGTGGACGGCCGCGTGCACTTCGGCTCGGCCGACCACTGCCTCTACACGCTGGACGCGGGCGGCGGGCAACTGCGCTGGAAGCTGGCCACGGGCGGCGAGATCACGGGTACGCCGGTGGTGTCGGGCGGCGTCGTCTACGCCTGCAGCAAGGACCGCTGCGTCTACGCCCTGGACGCGCTCAAGGGCACGGGCATGGCGAGACCCTCGGCTCCGGGCCGGAGTTAGCAACCCGGCCGGGCCGCAGCCCCCTCAGGGCGCCGGGTGGGTGACTGGGGCGCGCGCCGCGCCGGATGCGCCGCGCAAGCACCGAGCTGTACTCCCGTTCCCGGCCCGCCCTGATCCGGACCGGTCGCTGACCGAAGACACGCCGTTCAGGCGGGCGGGGGGACGTGCGTGTAGGTGAGGCTGTTGCTGGTACCGCCGGTGGTCGTGACGTTGACGGGGACATCGCCCGTGCCGGGCGGCACGACGGCGGTGACCTGGGTCGGGGACAGCACGGTGAACCCCGCCGACGCCGGACCGAAGTGCACTGCCGTGGTCGTCGTCAGTCCGGAACCGGTGATGGTGACCGTGTTCCCGCCCGATTGAGCGCCCAGGGCAAGGTTCAAGCCGCTGATCACGGGGCCGGCGATGTACGTGTAGGTGAGGTTGTTGCTGGTGCCGCCGATGGAGGTGACGTTGACCGGGACGTTGCCGGTGCCGGGTGGGGCGGTGGCCTTGACCTGGTTGTCGGACAGCACGCTGAAGAGCGCCGTGGCCACGCCGAAGTGCACCGAGGTGGCCAGAGTCAGGTTGGAGCCGGTGATGGTGACGGTGTTTCCGCCCGCGGCCGGTCCAGCGGCCGGGTTCAACTCCGTGGCCACCGGCGCGGCCACGTAGAAGTAGAAGGCCCCGGGGCCGCTGGTGCCCGCGGGTGTCGTGACCTCGACAGCGACCGGGCCGGGGGCACCCGGGGGCGGGACCGCATTGATCTGGGTGCCGGAGACGACTGTGAATCCGCTCGCGGGGACGCCGCCGAAAGTGACCCCAGTGGCGCCGGTCAGGCCGGATCCGCTGAGCGTGACGGAGTTGCCCCCGGACGCCGGGCCTTGGAGGGGGCTGACCCCTGTGATCAGTGGCGTGACGGCATAGGTGTAGGCGAGGTTGTTGCTGGTACCGGCGGTGGTGGTGACGTTGACGGCGACGGTGCCGGTGCCGGGTGGGGCGGTGGCATTGATCTGGGTGGGGGAGAGCACCGTGAACGTGGCCGTGGCCAGGCCGAAGCGCACCGAGGTGGCCAGGGTCAGATTCGTACCGGTGATGGTGACGGTGTTTCCGCCCGTGATGGGTCCTGAAGGAGGGTTCAGGGTGTTGATGACCGGTGCCGGCCCCGCGCTGTACGTGTACCCGCGACCGTTGCTGGTGCCGGTCGGAGTGGTGACGGTGACCTGCACCGTGCCGGTGCCTGCCGGAGCTGTGGCGTTGATCTGCGAGTTGGAGATCACTGTGAAAGTGGCGTTGGTGGCGCCGAACTTGACCTGGGTGGCCCCGCTGAAGTTGGAGCCGGTGAGTGTGACGGTGGTCCCGCCCGCAGCCGGGCCCGACGTGGGGTTCAGCCCGGCCAACGACGGTGCCTGCGGTGGGGTGAAGACGAAGAACACGGACTGGGCGCTGGTACCGCTCGGGGTCGTGACCGTGACCTGGGCCGCGCCCGCGCCGGGCGGCGTTGTGGCGGTGATCTGCGTGTCGGACAGGACCGTGACGCCCGTGGCGGGGACGCCTCCGAAATGTACGGCGGTGGCGCCCGTGAAACCAGTGCCGATCAGGGAGACCTGCGTACCACCGGTGGCCGGTCCGGAGTTCGGAGTGAAGCCGGAGATCGTGGGCGGTGCGGCGGCGGCCGACGCCAGGGCGGTGGTGCCGGTTTGTGCTGCGGGGAGTTGAATCACGGCTTTCCTTCTCTGTCGTTCCCACTGCGTACGCGCGAGCCCAGGCCGGAGGTCTGACCGGCCTGGACCCGAGGGCTGCTGCGCGGGGCGGGCGACAGGAACCGCCGCCCGCCCCGGCCTCGATCAGCCGGGAGGCGCCACGTAGACGAAACTGTTCGTACTCGCGTCGCTGCCGCCCTCCGTGGTGACCGTGACCGCGACCGTGCCGGTACCGGCCGGGGCGTACGCGATGATCGTGCTGTCGTCGATTACCTGGTAGGCCGCCGAGCTGGCACCGAATGTCACGTTCTGAGCGGTGCTCAGGCCGGTCCCGGGGACGGTGACCGCCGTGCCGCCGGACTCCGGGCCGGTGGCCGGGCTGATGGTGCCGACCGCGGGAACGTCGACGTAGGTGAAGAAGAGCCCGTTGGTGGTGCCGCCCGTGGTGGTGACGGTGACCGGGACGGTGCCCGGAACGGTCGCCGTCGGTGCCGTGACGTTCAGCGTGCTGTCGTTCACCACGGTCGGCGTGGCCGAGCCGACTGCGCCGAAGGTGACCGAACTTGCCGTGGTCAGGTTGGCGCCGACGACCGAGGTGGTCGCGCCGGCCAGCGGCCCGGAAATGGAGCTGAGCGACGACTTGATCGGCGGGTTGATGTAGAAGTACGGCACCGGTGTGGTGACACCGCCCGGTGTCGTGACGGTGACGCCGACCGATCCGGTGCCCGACGGCGCGGTCGCCGTGATCTGGGTGGCACTGTCGACCGTGAATCCGGCCGACTTGGTGCCGAACTTCACGCTGGTGGCGCCGGTGAAATTGGTGCCGGTGATGACGACCGGGTTCCCGCCTGATGCCGGGCCCTGGGTGGGGTTCAGACTCGCCACGATCCTTCTCCTTCTGATTGCGTTCTGGGTGCTACCGCGTGATGGAAATGCCGCGGACGAGCGGAACGAAGCAGGGAAAGTCGGCGCCGTTCGCCTATGGCATCGGCCGTCGGTGGCGCCGGAGATGGGCATGCCGCTGTGGCGCTCGCCCAAGGACACAGGGGCCCCGTTCTGCGTGTCCCGTGGAAGATGCGCCGACTGCATGCCCGGTGGGGGCGCGGGTAGCCGGGTTGAGGTGGGCGAGACGGCATTGGCCTCGAAGAGCCGGCTTCGCTGTCTCACCTGACGTAATTGAACCGAAAATGCTTCAACGTTAAAAGGGCGCATTTGATGCGGCCTGTGGTGAATGCTTAAATGTGAGTAAATTCCAATAGTCGGGATGCTGCGCCGGAGTACGCCGGTATTCCGGTTGAAGTTCAGCCGCGCCCCGAGGGCGAGTTCGGGTCCGTCCCGCCTGGTGTGTCAGGGAAATCCGGAGTTCCCGAAGGGAATGAGGAAATGCAGAGAGTCTATGAACCTGACCAGGGTTCGTGGGCTCCGCAATACGTCCGATCATTCGATGGCGTGACGGCTCGAACGCCGTTGTGCGCAGCAGGCAGCAGGCAGCAGGCAGCAGGCAGCAGGCAGCAGGCAGCAGGCAGCAGGCACCAGGCACCAGGCGGGGCACAGGGGTCAGGGCGAGCGGCGGCGGCCTGGTCTCCAAGGGTCGTCCGGTGGGGGAGGAGGAGGCGGGTAGCCACGAATGGGTTGCGTATCGGTCGTCGAGGGACCGTACGGCTCCGGCTCGTGGCCATAGGGGCCGGGCTCATGGTCGTCAGGTCCGGGCTCGTATGGCCCCGGCTCCTGGCGTCCGTGCCGGGACCGCCGGCGCCGGCGCCCGCTCATCAGGACCGCGCCCAGCAGTATCAGCAGCCCGCCGCCCACCGCGAGCGCCGCCCCCGACCCCAGCCCGAGTTCGCCGCCCGCCACGAGGCTCCCCGCCGCCTGCCCCTGCCGCACCATCCACACGACGGTGAAGCCGAGCACCACGACCCCGGCCACCGTCACCAGCAGCCGTGAGCGGAACAGCACGCCGAGCAGCGTCACCACCGCCGCGAAAACCATGGGCAGGAGCATCGACGTCCACAGCGCCGCATCCACCGAGGTGATCCCTCCGAAGAGATCCTCGACGCGAATGTCACGCCCCTCGCGGCCGTTGTACCAGACGCGGAAAGGGCTCAGGACGGCAGCCGTCGCTCCGATAAGGGCGACCGCGGAACCGAGCGCGTTACGGGCCATAAGCGCGGATCACCTCGTCTTCGACGCTACGCCCGGCGCCGTCCTCCCGCCACGCGAAGGACGCCCGGTCCCTCCTCGACGCGCGGAATTGCCGCGCCCCGGCAGGAGTCGCGCGGTGCGGGGTCGGCCGCCGCCATCGAGTCCCTCGAGACCCCTGAGGCGCTGTGACGCGCCGCGACCGTACGCGGTGGTGAGGGCACCCCCTCCGCGTACGGATGCCAGGTCACCGCGTACGGATATCAGGTCGCCCTGCACGGAAGCGCCCTGCACGGAAGCCGGGTCACCGCGTGCGGAAGGCGTGCCCGCGTGTGCTGAACAGGTCGGCCTGCCGCTTCGACGGCAGGTTCCCCAGCGCGATGAGATGGGGCGCGCCGGCGAGCGCCTGCGTGCGTGCCGCTTCCCTGGCCGACCAGACGGCCCGTACGGTCCCCTGCACGGCATCGGTCGGATACGACGCGAGGACCGACGCCACGCGCAGGGCGGTGTCCCGAAGGGCGGCTGGTGCGACGACCTCCGAGACGAGCCCGATCTCGTACGCGCGGGCGGCCGACAGCCGCTCCGAGGTCCCCATCAGCGACATCCGCGCGACCTCGCCGAACGGCATCCGCTGCGCCATGCCGATGGCCTCGTACGCGCTGACCATGCCGTACGTGGTGTGCGGGTCGAAGAAGGTCGCGCCGGACGAGGCGATGAGGAACTCGCTCTCGCCGAGCAGATAGAAGGCACCTCCGCAGGCCATGCCGTTGACCGCCGTGATGACCGGCTTCCACAGATCGCACGCCTTCGGGCCGATGGTGAGGAGCGGGTCGTCGACGGAGTACGGGCTGCTGGGCTGGGGCACGTCGGCCGACCGGTCGATGCCGGTGCAGAAGGCCTGCTCGCCGGCCCCGGTCAGGACGACGGCCCGTACGCTGTCGGTCATCCGGAACTCGCGCCAGATGCGGCGGAGTTCGGCCGCTGTTGCCAGATCGATGGCGTTGTGGCGCTCGGGCCGGTCGAGCGTGACGAGTGTGACGCCTCCCCTGGTCTCGGTGCGGACGCTCATGCGCGGTCCAGGAGCCACTGCGGCACGGTGACGCTCTCCGCGCCTCCGGAGAGCTCTGTGAAGACGGCCCTGACGGGCGCGCCGATGCGCAGCCGCCCGGGGTCGACGGAGTTCAGCGGGGCGTTCGGTGCGGACACCGGATTGCCGACCAGCCGGATCAGCGGATCCTCCGCCAGCTCGACGACGATCGCGTTGTACGGCGCCTGCGCGGCGTAAGCGGGCAGCAGTGGTGGGTGGGCGACGACGTACGACCAGATCCGCCCTCGGCCGCTCATCCTCCGCCATTCGCTCTCGAAGGACTGGCAGTGCGGGCAGCAGGGGCGGGGCGGGAAGCGCAGCCGTTCGCAGTCGGCGCACGCCTGTACGCGCAACTCGCCGCGGGACGCGTACTCCCAGAAGGGGGCGCCGTCCTCATCGACGACAGGGAAGAGAACTCCGGTAACAGAACCTGTCATCTGTCATCAGCTCCTCAACAGTAGGGCGGAGGTCGGGACTCCCTCGCCCGCGGTGACCAGGCAGGTGGTCGCGTCGGGCACCTGTGCGGTGGAGCTGCCGCGCAACTGCCTGACGCCTTCGTTGATCAGGTTGAAGCCGTGGACGTACGCCTCGGAGAGCCCGCCGCCGCTGGTGTTGACCGGCAGCCGGCCCCCGATCTCCAGTGCCCCGCCCTCGGTGAAGGCCGCTCCCTCGCCGCGTTCGCAGAAGCCGTAGCCCTCCAGGGATAGCAGGATGAGCGGGGTGAACGCGTCGTAGATCTGCGCCACATCCACATCGTGCGGCCCGAAGTCGGCGGACTTCCACAGGTGCCGGGCGGCGGTCCAGGCGGGGCCGGTGAGCGGGTCCTCGTTCCAGTAGTTCACCATCCCGTGGTGCTGGGACGGCAGTCCCTGGGCGACGGAGTGGACGTGGACGGGTGTGTGACGGCAGTCGCGGGCGCGCGCGGAGGAGACGATGACGCAGGCCAGTGCACCGTCCGTCTCCAGGCAGTTGTCGAACAGGCAGAGCGGCTCGCTGATCCAGCGGGAGGTCATGTACATCTCGCGGGTCAGCGGCCGCTCGTGCATCATCGCGGCGGGGTTCTGGTTGGCCCGGTTCCGGCAGGCGAGCGCCACATGGAAGAAATGGTCGCGGGTGGCGCCGTACTGGTGCATGTAGCGGCGGGCCAGCATGCCGATCTCGTCGGCGGGGCGGAGCAGTCCGTACGGCCGTGTCCACTGTGCCGGGGTGGGCAGTTGGGCGGTGGTGTTCGTCCAGGGGCGGGGGCCCGAGCCGCGTTTGCGTGCACGCCAGGCGACCCCCACGGTCGCCTGTCCGGTGGCGATGGCGGCGGCGAGATGCCCCACGGTCGCGCACGACCCGCCACCGCCGTAGCCCGCCTTGGAGAAGAAGGTGACGTCCCCGGCGCCGATCGCCTTGGCGACCTCGACCTCGTCGGTCTCCTCCATGGTGTAGGAGGCGAAGGCGTCGACCTCGGACGGGGCGATACCCGCATCGTCGAGCGCGGCAAGAATGGCGCGGCAGGCCAGCGCCTTCTCCGATTCGGGGAGTTGTCCGGCGAAGGGCGTCTGCCCGATTCCCGCTATCGCCGTAGCGTCCTTGAGGCCCCCGACAAACCCGCTGGCTCCCATCGCGACCTCCGTGGTCGGTCGTCGCCGGTGCTGACAGCGGGGAAGGCTACCGCTAATCTGACAGACAGTCAGCTAGCGGGTCGGGGGCGGGAGGCAGGGCGATGCGCGGGGACCTGGAATTCGGGAACATCCCGGGCCTGGTGCGTACGGCGGCGGAGCGCTACGGGGGGCGGGAAGCGGTCGTCGACGGCCGCACCCGGATCACTTACGGAGAGCTGGGCGAGCGCGTCGAGCGGGCGGCGGCCGCGTGCATGGCCTCGGGCGTCGAGCGGGGCGACCGGGTGGCGGTCTGGGCCCCGAACACCGCGGACTGGATCGTGGCCGCGCTCGGCGCGGTGACGGCCGGTGGCGTACTGGTCCCGGTGAACACCCGCTTCAAGGGCACGGAAGCGGCCTATGTCCTGGCGCGGACCCGGGCGAAGCTGCTCTTCGTCACGGGCACCTTCCTCGGCACGTCATACGTGGCGTCGCTGCGGCGGGCGGCGGGGCAGGGCGCCGGCGACGGGCCCCTCCCGGGCCTGAGTCACCTGCGGGACGTGGTGGTCCTGGCAGAGGATGCCCCGGCGGACTTCCGTACGTGGAAGGACTTCCTGGCGGCGGGTGACGTGGTGACCGCGGCGTCCGTGCTTGCCCGAGCCGATTCCGTGCCGCCCACCGACCCCTCCGACATCACCTTCACCTCGGGCACGACCGGCCACCCGAAGGGCGTGGTCGTCACCCACGCCCAGACCCTGCGGATCTACGAGACATGGAGCGAGCTGGCGGGGCTGGGGGAGGACGACCGCTATCTGATCGTGAACCCCTTCTTCCACACCTTCGGCTACAAGGCAGGCATCATCGCCTGCCTGATGCGCGGCGCGACGATGATCCCGCAGCCGGTCTTCAACGTGGACACGGCGCTCGCCAACATCGCCGCGGAACGCATCAGCGTGCTGCCGGGGCCGCCGACGCTGCACCAGTCGATCCTGGACCACCCGGCGCGCGCCCAGCACGACTTGTCGGCCCTGCGCCTGGTCGTGACCGGGGCGGCCGTCGTGCCGCTGGAGCTGGTCGAGCGGTTGCGCGGCGAACTGCGGATCGCGACCGTGCTGACGGCGTACGGCCTGACGGAGGCCGGCGGAACGGTGACGATGTGCCGCCGGGGCGACCCGCCGGAGGTCGTCTCGGGGACCTCGGGGCGGGCGATCCCGGACACGGAGGTGAAGGTCGTCGGCCCGGACGGCGACGAACTGCCGCCGGGCCGGCCGGGCGAGGTCCTCGTCCGCGGCTACCACGTCATGTCCGGTTACTTCGAGGAGCCGCAGGAGACGACGAAGGCCGTCACGGCCGATGGCTGGCTCCGGACGGGCGATGTCGGCGTGATGGACGTGGAGGGCAACCTCCGTATCACCGACCGGATCAAGGACATGTTCATCGTCGGCGGCTTCAACGCGTACCCGGCGGAGATAGAGCAACTGATCGCCCGCCACCCGGAAGTGGCGGATGTGGCGGTGGTCGGGGTGCCGGACGTCCGGCTGGGGGAGGTCGGCAAGGCGTACGCGGTGCGGCGAGCGGGCGCGACGCTCACCGGGGACGATCTCATCGCCTGGTCGCGGCGGGAGATGGCCAACTACAAGGTGCCGCGGGAGGTCGAATTCCTGGCGGAACTGCCGCGGAACGCGAGCGGAAAGGTCCAGAAGAAGCAGCTGCGGTCCCGGGCGCGATAGGGGGCCGAACGCTCCGAGCCCGGCCCCCTGTCGGCAGCGCCGGTGGGCGCATCGTCGGCAGCGTCAGGACGCGTGGTGCTCCTGCGGCAGTACGACGGTCGCGAGGTCGCCCTCCGCGGGCGTGACGCTGGCGTGGTGCTCCTGTGCGGTGGTGCCCCCCGACGAGTGGTTATCGGCCGCGGCCGGTGCCGCCCCCGTGCCTGCTGCCGCCGCAGCAATTGCGAACGTGACAAGAATCTTCTTGGTTCGGGTCATTACGGCTCCTCTACAAAGTGCGAAACTTCCTACACCGCGTGAATTTAGTGATAGAAATGCAAACATTTGCACCGTTGGCCCGAAGTGATCGAAGGGTGGCGCGAACCGATCACCCGCGGATACGCGGAATACGGCGGCCGCGGCGGCTCCCCTCCGCGCCGCCGCGGCCGCTCCCCGTCCCCGCTCGGAATGGACTAGGGCTTCTCGGTGCTGGCGTGATGGTCCAGCGGCCTGATGTCGCCACCCGAAGCGTGATGGTCCAGGGGCTTGATGTCGCCACCCGAAGCATGGTGATCCAGAGGCCTGATGTCGCCGCCGGACGCATGGTGGTCGAGGGGCATGATGTCCCCGCCGGACGCGTGGTGGTCCAGCGGCTTGATGTCGCCGCCGGAAGCGTGGTGATCCTCCGTCACGATCTCCCCGCCACCGTCGCCCGTCGCCAAACCGTCCTTTGGCCTGACGCCGGCCTTCGTCTTCCTGGTCTCGCTCATCGTCGTCACTCCGTGGGTCTCATGGGGCACCCAGTCTGCGATGCCCGCCCAGCGACTCCCCCGTCGGTCGCCGGACGGACATCTCAGGGTTGTTCACCTCGCGGTGACCCTCCCCCGCCGACCCGCCTGTCCCCCGATGCAACGGATCGATGGCATAAGAGTGCCGAACGGCGATAAACGATCGATGAACGCCGACCGCGCCGAACCTCGAGGCCGTGCGTCCCCCTGCCTCGTACGGCGCACAGCGCACGGCGTACGCCGTACGGCCGGGCCCCGAGCGGTCTACGCGACGGCCACCGGTGTCAACAGCGCCCGCACGCCCTCGGCCTCGGCGGCCCCCGACTCCTCGAAGAGGTCCAGCGCTTCGCGCCAGCACGCCCGGGCCCGGTCCGACTGGCCGAGGCTGTCCAGCGCTTTGCCCAGCGTCGTCAGGACATTGCCGCGCCGCCACTCCCCGCCGATGCCGCGGAGTTGCGTCAGGGCCTGTTCGGCGTGGGCTGCGGCCTGTGCTGCCCTCCGGGCGGCCAGATGCGTCTCGGCGAGCCGGAACAGCGTCATGCCCACCCAGAACCGCTGCCGGTTCTCCCGGAAGACGGCCAGCGCGTCGGAGAGCCGGCTCAGGGCCTGGCCATGCTCGCCGAGTTCGGTGAGCGCGAGCCCCAGTGCGTACAGCCCGTTCGCCATCCGCAGGGTGACTCCCAGCTCCCGGTAGATGTCCAGTGCCTGTTCCGCCAGCTCGACCGCGTGCGTCGCCCGCCCCATATTGAGCTGTACGCGGGACAGGTTGCTCAGCGCGCTCGCCTCGCCGGGCCGGTTGCCGTCGGTCCGGAAGGCGCTGAGGGACTGGCTCAGATGCGCCTCGGCATCCTGGTGCCGGTTCTCGTAGATGGCGATGATTCCGAGGTCGTTCGGCGCGTAGCAGCAGGGGATCGGGTCACCGGCGGCCTGTCCCAGGGCGAGAGCGGCCTGCGCCTCGCTCTGGGTCTCCTTGAAACGCCCCCCGATCTGGTGCCCGTGGGCGAGCACGATCCGGGCACGTCCCTCGGCCTGCGGGTCGCCGGCCTCGCGGGCGGCGCTGAGCACGGCGCGCGCGGCCTGCTCGTACTGCCGTGAGACGGCGCCGGATTCGGACAGGTCCTGGGTGGCGAGCAGCAGATCGGCCGACCGGCGCAGCGTGTCTCCCGAGGCTGCCTGACGGGCGGCGGCGAGCACGCACGCGGCTTCCGTGAACAGCCAGTCCAGCGCCGCTGTACGGTCCTTGAAGGCCAGCCCCTCGTCCCGGGTGGACGCCAGGTGGTGGACGACGCGGTCGCCCGGCCTCTCCAGCGAGTAGACGCCCGCCGCGGTCGCCAGATAGAAGTCCAGCAGCCGCGACATCGCCGCGTCCCGCTCCTCCGGCGGCCACTCGTCCCGCTCAGCGCACGCGCGCGCGTAGAGCCGTACCAAGTCGTGGTAGCGGTAGCGCCCGGGAGCGGCGGACTCGAGGAGTGAGGTGTCCACCAGGGACTCCAGCAGCTCCTCCGTGTCGCTCGTGCTCAGGTCCAGGGCCGCCGCCGCGGCGGCCAGCGAGATGTCCGGGCCGTCCGCCAGTCCCAACAGCCGGAAGGCGCGGGCCTGCTGGGGCTCCAGCTGCCCGTATCCCAGTTCGAAGGTGGCCTTCACCGCCAGGTCGCCCGCCTGGAGCTCGTCCAGCCGCCGCCGCTCGTCCGCGAGCTTCGCGGCGAGTACGGAGACGGTCCAGGTGCGCCGTGCGGCCAGCCGGGAGGCCGCGATGCGGATCGCCAGCGGCAGGAAGCCGCACGCCGCGACCACGTCCAGCGCCGCCTTGCGCTCGCTCGCGACCCGCTCCTCTCCCACGATCTTCGTGAAGAGCTGGAGAGCCTCCTCCGGACTCATCACGTCGAGATCCACCAGGTGTGCGCCCGCCAGGTCGACCATCCGGGCCCGGCTGGTGATCAGCGCCGCACAGCCCTCGGTGCCCGGGAGCAGCGGCCGGACCTGCGCCGCGTCGCGTGCGTTGTCGAGGAGGACGAGTACCCGCCGCCCGTCCAGCGTGGAGCGGTAGAGGGCGGCCCGTTCGGCGACCGAGTCCGGGATACCGGTGTCGGGAGTGCCGAGGGCGCGCAGGAAGGAGCCGAGCACCGCCTCCGGGTCCGCTGCCCCCGCGCCGGCGCCCTGGAGGTCCACATACAGCTGCCCGTCCGGGAAGTGGTCCCGGGCGGCGTGCGCGACATGCACCGCGAGCGTCGTCTTGCCCACGCCCCCGATGCCCGCCACCGCCGAGACGGCCATGACCCGGCCGTCGGCGGTCGCCAGCTGGTCGCTGAGCTCCCCGACGAAGGCGGCGCGTCCGGTGAAGTCCGCGACAGTCGCGGGCAGTTGAGCGGGGCGCACCATGGTCGGGGCCTGCTCGCTCTGTCCTCCGGACGGCACCGCCAGCCCGGAGTCGGCCGCCAGGATGCCCTGGTGGAGTTCGTTCAGGTCGGCGCAGGGATCGACGCCGAGTTCCTCCGCGAGCAGCCGCCGCGTGTCCGCGTACACGGCGAGCGCCTCCGCCTGCCGCCCGCTCCGGTAGAGCGCGAGCATCAGCAGGGCTCGCAGCCGCTCACGCAGCGGATGCGCTGCGGTCAGGGCGGTCAGCTCCGAGACGGCCTCGGCGTGGCAGCCGACCTCCAGGTCCATGTCGAGGCGGGTCTCGGTCAGCTGGAGCCGCCACTCCTCGAGGCGGGTGCGCTGTGTCTCGGCGTACGGGCCGGGGACACCCGCCAGCGGCTCGCCGTCCCACAGCGCCAGGGCGTCGTTGATCAGGTCGCGGGCCCGGCACCGGTCGCCGCGGCCCCGGGCCTTGTCCGCGTCGGCGGCGTAACTCTCCGCCAGCGCGATGTCCAGCCCGCCGGCGGCGGGCCGTATCGCATAGCCGCCGGACTCGCTGACCAGTGCGTCCGCGTCCGGGCCGAAGGCCTTGCGCAGCCGGGAGGCGTACGTCCGCAGGGCCGCCACCGCGGCGTCCGGCGGCTCCTCGCCCCACAGGGCGTCGACCAGCTCGGATGCGGTCGCGGTGCGCCCGCCGCGCAGCAGGAGGGCCGCGAGCAGCGCGCGCTGCTGCGGCGAACCGGTCGGGAGCGGCTGCTCGCCGTGCCAGGCCCGTACGGGACCCAGTACGGCGAAACGCAGGCGCGGCCCAAGACCCGGTACCTGGGTCATCGCTGTCTCCCCTGATGATCTCTCGGAGTCCTGTCGCTCTCCCGGACTCCGTCCGGGAGGTGCCCCCGGCCAGTTTGCCTTGTGCGGGACGGCCGCGTCAGTAGGGGCACCCTGTCTCCACAAGTGCGGTACACGGATAGACGATTCGACAAAGCCCCTGCGACACCGCTTAGCTGACGGATCGTCAGATCAGCGCTACCTTATTCGGCATGGAGAGCTTCCCGAAGATAATCTCGGTGGACGATCACACGGTCGAGCCGCCCAACGTCTGGCGGGACCGGCTCCCGTCGAAGTACCACGACGTCGGACCCCGTGTCGTCCGCGCGCCGCTGAAGGAAATGACCTTCGTGGGCGGCAGGTTCGCCCCCAGGATGGGAGCGCCGGGCGATGGCGGGCCGGTCGCCGACTGGTGGGTGTACGAGGATTTGCGCAGGCCCCTGACCCGTCTGGATACGGCGGTGGGCTACTCCCGTGACGACATCAGGCTCGAGGGAATTACGTACGAGCAGATGCGGCCGGGGTCCTTCTCCGTACCCGAGCGGCTGGCGGATATGGACATCAACCACGTCCAGTCCGCACTCTGCTTCCCCACCTTCCCGCGCTTCTGCGGCCAGACGTTCACCGAGGCGAAGGACCGGGAGCTGGGGCTGCTGGCTGTGCGGGCCTACAACGACTGGATGGTGGAGGAGTGGTGCGGTCCCGAGGCGCGGGGCCGGCTGATCCCGCTCACGCTCGTCCCGCTCTGGGACGCGGAACTGGCCGCGCAGGAGGTGCGCAGGAACGCGGCGCGGGGCGTACGGGCCGTGTGCTTCTCCGAGATCCCGCCGTACCTGGGGCTGCCGTCCATCCACACGGATGAGTGGGACCCCTTTCTGCGGGCCTGCGACGAGACCGGCACGGTCGTCGCCATGCACATCGGCTCGTCCTCGAGGATGCCGTCGACATCGGCCGACGCCCCGGCGGCGGTGGGCTCCACGATCACCTTCGCCAACTGCTGCTTCTCGATGGTCGACTGGCTGATGTCGGGGAAGTTCGACCGCTTCCCGAACTTGAGGATCATGTACGCGGAGGGCCAGATCGGCTGGATCCCGTACATCCTGGAGCGCGCCGACGTGGTGTGGCAGGAGAACCGCGGCTGGGGCGGTGTCGCGGACAAGGTGCTCCGTCCGCCGTCGGAGCTGTTCGCCGGGCATGTGTACGGATGCTTCTTCGACGACGCGTTCGGGCTGCGGAATCTGGACGCGGTCGGGGCGGGGAACGTGCTGTACGAGACGGACTATCCGCATTCGGACTCGACCTGGCCGAAGTCGCGCGAAGTGGGGGAGTCTCAGATGGGGCATCTGGCGCCGGATGTGGTGGAGCGGATCGTCCGAGGCAACGCGATCGAGCTGCTGGGGCTGACGAAGGACGGGCTGTGGGCGGGGGCGTAGCCGCTTCGCGCTGAAGCGTCCCGGGTGCTGGTGCTGGTGCTGGTGCTGGTGCTGGTGCTGAGCTGAGCTGAGCTGAGCTGGGCTGGGCTGGGCTGGGCTGGGCTGGGCTGGTTGGTGCGGGGTGCGGGGTGCGGGGTGCGGGGTGCGGGGTGCGGGGTGCGGGTGCGCGGGTTCCGGGCTTTGGTCGGACCGCGAGCGTGCGGACACGCGGGCGTACGGACCTGCGAGCGTGCGGAGCCGCGGTCATCCGACCTGCGGGCGTACGGGCGACGGGAAGGGAGGGCGGCGGGCGCTGAACCGAGCCCGCAGGAAACTTGTCTGATGGGGCGTCAGACAGGACTATTGGCCCCTGCGCTTCGGGCGCGACGGGTGCCCGAGGACTGCCGGGGAGGCCACATGGTGCGGATCCTGCCGCAAGGGCGGCTGGTGCACGGGATGCAGCTCCCGGTCCAGTCGCTGAGCACTCTCTACGCCGAGCCGTGGGAGGCGGGAGCGAGCCCCCAGGACCTGGCCGAGGTCGCTCGCGCCGCCGATCGGCTCGGCTTCTTCTACATCGGCTGCTGCGACCACATCGCGATTCCCCGGCGGCTCGCCGCCGCGATGGGCACCACCTGGTACGACCCCGTGGCCACGCTGGCCTATCTCGCCGGGATCACCGAGCGCGTACGGCTGCTGAGCCATGTCGCCGTGGTCGGCCTGCGGCACCCGCTCACCACCGCCAAGCAGTACGCGACGCTGGACCACCTGTCCGGCGGCAGGCTGATCCTCGGGGTCGGCGCCGGGCACGTACAAGAGGAGTTCGCGGCGCTCGGTGCGGAGTTCGACCGGCGGGGGCCCGTACTCGACGAGGTCGTGGACGCGCTGAAGGCGGCGCTCGGCCCGGAGGAGTACCCGGTGTTCAGCGGCGAGCGCTTCGCGTTCAGCGACCTCGGGCAGGGGCCGCGCCCGGCGCAGACGCCACGCCCGCCGATCTGGGTCGGCGGCTCGTCGCCCGCGGCCGTACGCCGGGCTGCCGTCCGGGGCGACGGCTGGCTGCCCCAGGGGGACCCCCGCGACCGGCTGCCGCGGCAGATCGCCCGGCTCCGGGAGCTGCGCGAGCAGTCCGGACCGGCCGAGCGGATCGAGATCGGGGCGATCACCGAGCCGCTCTACGTGGGCGAGCCCGGCTGGGAGACCGGCCGGAGGACGCTGGCCGGAAAACCGGACCGGCTGGCCGAGTCGCTGCGCGATTACGCGGCCATGGGTGTGGACCAGATCCAGGTCCGGTTCCGCAGCAGGAGCCGGGAGGAGTTGATCGAACAGATGGAGGCCTTCGCCTCCGATGTGGCTCCGCACCTCAACGACTAGGGCGAGAACGACCAGCACGAGAACGACGAGATCGGCGAGATCGGCGAGATCGGCGAGAAAGGCGAGAACTACAACGACCAGGACGACCGGGGAGAGAAGTCATGGGCAAGCTCGACGGGCGCGTCGTCATCGTCACGGGTGCGTCCCGCGGACAGGGCGAGCAGGAGGCGCGGCTCTTCGTCGCGGAGGGCGCCAAGGTCGTCCTCGCGGACGTCCTGGACGACCGGGGGGAGGCGCTGGCCAAGGAGCTGGGCCAGGACGCGGCCCGCTATGTGCATCTGGACGTGGGGCGGGAGGCGGACTGGAGCGCGGCCGTCGTAGCGGCCAAGTCCGCTTTCGGCGCCATCGACGGGCTGGTCAACAACGCGGGCATCCTGCGCTTCAACGAGCTGGCGAACACCTCGCTGGAGGAGTACCAGCAGGTGGTGCAGGTGAACCAGGTCGGCGCCTTTCTCGGGATGAAGGCCGTGATCCCCGAGCTGGAGGCCGCGGGCGGCGGCACGATCGTCAACACCGCCTCGTACACGGCGCTGACCGGTATGGCCTTCCTGACCTCGTACGCCGCGACGAAGGCGGCGATCGTCGGGATGACACGGGTGGCGGCCATGGAGCTGGCGGGCAAAGGCATCCGGGTCAACGCGATGTGCCCCGGTGCCATCGACACCCCGATGACCAATCCGGAGATCGTCGCGGGGGAGGGCAGGCCCGGCGACGGGGACTCCTCGTCCCGCGCGCTGGACGAGTTCTACGCCAGGGTCGTACCGCTGGGGCGGATCGGCCGGCCGGAGGAGGTCGCCAGGCTGGCCCTCTTCCTCTCCTGCGAGGACTCCTCCTACATCACCGGCCAGCCCTTCGTCATCGACGGCGGATGGCTGTCCGGGGTGTCGGTCTTCTGAGCTGCACGACCCAGCACGACCTGATGGTTCATCAGGTATTGACGCCCCGTACCGGCAATGCCACAGTCAATGATGATCTGACGGTACGTCAGAAACCGTCAGGACCTGAGGACGGTGAACCTCCGTGGAATTCGGGCTCTTTGTACAGGGATATGTGCCAGCCGCACGCGCGAAGGCCGACCCCGAGGCCGAGCACCATGCGCTGCTCGAGGAGACCGAGTACGTCATCCAGGCCGACAAGTCCGGCTTCAAGTACGCCTGGGCTTCCGAGCACCACTTCCTGGAGGAGTACTCGCATCTCTCGGCGAACGACGTCTTTCTCGGCTATCTCGCGCACGCCACCGAGCGGATCCACCTCGGTTCCGGGATCTTCAACCCGCTGCCGCAGGTCAACCACCCGGTCAAGGTAGCCGAGAAGGTCGCGATGCTCGACCATCTCTCGGGCGGGCGCTTCGAGTTCGGGTCCGGGCGGGGCGCCGGCAGTCACGAGATCCTGGGGTTCATCCCGGGCGTGACCGATATGAACCACACCAAGGAGATCTGGGAAGAGACGATCGCCGAGTTCCCCAAGATGTGGCTGCAGGACGAGTACCAGGGCTTCCAGGGCAAGCACTGGTCGCTGCCGCCGCGCAAGGTGCTCCCCAAGCCGTACGGGGCGTCGCACCCGGCGATGTGGTACGCCGCGGGCTCCCCGTCCTCCTACGCGATGGCCGCGCAGAAGGGCCTCGGGGTCCTCGGTTTCAGCGTGCAGAAGGTCTCCGACATGGAGTGGGTCGTCGAGTCCTACAAGACGGCCATCAAGGAGGCCAGGGCGATCGGCGGCTTCGTCAACGACAACGTCATGGTGACGTCGACGGCGATCTGCGCCGAGACGCGCAGGAAGGCGATCGAGATCGCGGTGGGCGGCGGACTGAACCACCTCCAGTCGCTGCTCTTCCGCTACCACGACACCTTCCCCCGGCCCGAGGGCATCCCGGAGTGGCCGGAGCTGCTGCCCGAGTACACCGAGGAGATCATCGAGCTGCTGATCTCCGAGGAGCTGATGATCTGCGGTGACCCGGACGAGGTCTTCCGGCAGTGCAAGCGGTGGGAGCAGGCCGGAGCCGACCAGCTGTCCTTCGGGCTGCCGATCGGGATCTCGTACGAGGACACGCTCAACACGATCAAGCTGATCGGCGAGCATGTGATCCCGAAGATCGACACGGATCCGGTGCACCGTACGACGCGCTTCCGCCAGGCGGCGGCCGGCTGACGTCCCCGCCGGGCGCCCGGGCGTGCGGACGCGGGATCGTGCCGGACGCGGGGCCGTGCCGGACGCGGGGTCGTGCCTAACTGGGCTTGCCTGGACGCCGGGGCCGGGGCCGCCGACCCCGGCTGTGTATCGGGTCTGTGGGCCGTTGCCGCGGTCGTCGCTGCGGTCGTCACTGCGGTCGTGGCTGCGAGTCGTGTCCATGGGCCGTGTTCGCGCGCCGGCGTCGTATGCCGTCGGTGTGGCGGGCGAGTTGGCGGTTCCGCAGTGGCCATGGGCCGCTGCGGCCGACCGGACGACCGTGAACGCCCCACCGGGCCCGTGGCCCGCCCACGGGGACGTGTTGTGAGACGCCGGAGAGCGCCTGCTGAGCGGGCGACCTCCGGAGGGGCGGTGGCTTCCCGGCCCGCCGCCCCGTTCCGGGTCCCGGCCGGAGGCAGTTCCGCGGCGCCTCCGGCCGGGACCACCGCATCCGT
>NZ_JBEXKU010000049.1:0-61042 GCF_040609575.1 Streptomyces sp. NPDC004647
CGGAGGCCTACGGGCTGCTGCGCGAGTGGGGCCTGCCGACCTCACAGCACAACAATCCAGGCGGCCCTCGGGGCACTTCGGACTACGCTCGCCACTTCGCCGGACAGAACCCGCTCGTCGCCTCAGCAGTGCGCCGGGAACGGGCAGCTGACCACGCCCGCCGTTCTGCTCAGCCGATCGGCTCGCCATCGGGACCACGTCGTAGGCGAGCTGGATCGTGTCACCCGTGGCCGGGTCCCCCAGCTCCGGCCGGATCGGCGGCCTCGGCGAACGCACCGACCGGGATCGGGTACAGCGCGGTGGTCGGCTCCACGGCAGAGGTCTGGGTCAAGGTCAGCGGGTCCGGCGCACGGCCTGGACCGAACCGTACGCGTCGGCAACGGTCACCATGCGGAGACGGCTGTGCCGGCTGGGCGCTGCGGTCAGTGCTCCTGGGCTGTCGGACGCACCAGCATCTCGTTGACCGCGGCATGCGGGGGCTGAGTGATCATGAAGGTGATGGAGCGGGCGATGTCGTCGGCGCGCAGCCACGTGTTCTGCTGCAGGCCACGGGCGGCGGCGGACCCGGCGCCGGTCGCCGTCTCGGTCGTCGTCATGCCAGGCTCGACCAGTCCCACCCGGACGCCCCGTCCCGTGACCTCCTGGCGCAGGGCCTCGCTGAAAGCGCCCACGGCGCGCTTGGTCGCCGAGTAGACGCTGTTGTTCTTGCGTGTTCTTGCGCGCCACCCGGCCCGCGGCCGAGCTGACGTTCACCAGATCGGCGACTCCGCGCGGGCCGTCCGCTGCCGCGCGCAGAAGGTGCGGCAGCGCCGCCTGCGACATGTGCAGAGCGGCCTTCAAATTGAGGTCGACCGTCCGCTCCAAGTCCTCGGGGTCGCTCTCCTCGAACTTGCCCATCGCTACGTAACCGGCGTTGTTCACCAGCACGTCCAGCCGGGCGAAGCGGTCGGCGGCATCCTCGACGGCTTGACGCGCCTGCGCCACGTCACTCAGGTCTGCGGTGAGGGCGACGCACGAGCCACCCTGGTCTCGGATCACGGTGGCCAGTTCCTCCAGCCGCTCGGTGCGGCGGGCGACCAGTGCGAGAGCGGCGCCCTGCTGGGCCAGCGCGAGGGCGGCGGCCACCCCGATACCGCTGGACGCTCCGGTCACCAGCGCCGCGCACCCCGACAGCGGCAGGCCGGCTGCATCGGCGGTGTGTGTAGCCACCACCGAGTCGGCCTGGTCTGCCGCCCTGGCGTTCTCGGCGTCCGTATCCCTCCCGGTCATGCTCGCCCTCCGCGGTTGGTCCAGCTCAAACGCGGGCTGACGGTGGGCCTCGGCTGCGCCTGGCCCACCCGCCGCTGCTCGTGGACGCGGTCGGCAGGTGCCGCCCGTCTCTTGCAGCTTGCAGCACGGAGTCCGGGACCGCCTCTCCACATGCTTCGCTGAGCGTCGTAGGTCGCGATGAACCGGCTTGAGCCACGTACGAGGCTCCGGCTGGTTCCCGGAGACGTCGTCGCTCCGGGGGATCCATTGGGATTACATCTCCCGCTGGCCCTCGCTGAAGTTGGGCGGGCGCAGGGCGTCAAGACCTGGTGGAGGGTGGGGACTTGTCAGGACCGCAGTGGTCAACAGCAAGGGTCGGGCACGTACGCAGAAGCTGGTGGCTCCCGGCACGCTTCGGACCCAGCCGCCGACTCGGAATTCGTCATTCACCGTGAAGGGCCTGACCTCGGCCGGATCCTCGATGAGTTGGCCATAATGCGCGCCGCCCCGGCCAGGGCGGCCGCTGCCGGTGACACCGGCCGCCGGTGTCGGTCGACTCCTCCATCGTCCGTGCCCACCGGCACGCCGCCGTGCCCCGGAAGGGGGCGCCGGGCACTCGGCCGTATGGCCGTCTGGAGATGCCCGGCTTCGCACAGTCGGAAAGCATGTGGTGGGCGGTCGGCGATGTGCCCCACCTGGTCTCGTACGGCGCGTCGGCTTGGGCTGCCTTCCCCTTTTCACCATCCCGCCGCGCCCATGGGGTCTGCGGCTCCAATCGCGCGACCAGGGCTGCGGTTGGTCTCACAGAGGAGAAGTGCATGCGTGTCCTAATCCAGATGCGGCCGGAACGCGACGCGGTAGCTGCCGTCATTGACCCGAATGTCCGGATGACGGCTGAAGAAGTCGCGGGCCCGGTGCCTGGCGTCGAGCTCGACCCCTCCTACGCCCCCGTGGCGGCGCCCAAGCCGCGTCCGGCCGCCGAGGGCGGGGATCCACTCTCGCTCGAGCAGCCACTCACCTTCTCCATGACTCCCCAGGACGCCAGCGTCCTGGTTCGTGGAACGATCCACGACTACGACTCGGCAAGCCGGCTGGCGATGCTCGCCGTCACCCGTCCGGACATCATCAGCGTCTCCGCCGACCCGGTCATCAGCGCCATGCCCACCTGCGGCGGCGACCCCCCGGTAGGCGACTGGAAGGATGTCGAGCACTTCCTCGCCGAACTCAGGGCAGAGGGCCTGGAAGGCGCGAACGTCCCGGTGGCCGTCCTGGACACGGGCATCAACGCCCAGCACCTGAAGAAGGAACTGAACGGCCGTACGGTCAACATTGACGCGGCACGGAGCTGGAACCCCCCGGGAGTGGTCGGCCAACCCGGCCAGTTCGAGGTCGGCCACGGCACGATGTGTGCCTTCGACGCCCTCATCGCCGCACCCAAGGCCACCCTGCTCGACCTGCCGGTGCTGCTCTCGGAGCACCAAGGCTCGACCTTGATGAACGGCCTGCTGTCGGACGCTGTCGCCGCCTACTCCCACCTGTGGGGCCTGTTGGATGCCATGGACCAGGACCGCAGGGCTCTGGTCGTCAGCAACAGCTGGGGCTCCTTCTCCCCCCAGTGGGACTTTCCCCCTGGCCACCCGGGCAACTACTCGGACAACCCCGCGCACCCCTTCAACTTGATGGTCACGGCCCTGGAGAGCGCCGGAGCGGATGTCCTGTTCGCCGCCGGCAACTGCGGCCGCGACTGTCAGGACGGCCGCTGCGAGTTCCCCGACCGGCCGATCGTCGGCGCCAACTCGCACCCGCGCGTGCTGTCCATCGGCGGAGTCGACACCCGCCGCGACCGTGTCGGCTACTCGTCCCAGGGACCCGGCCGACTCAGCCGCCGCAAGCCCGACATCTGTGCCTACACCCACTTCGAAGGCTCCCATGCCTTCGGCCCCGGCGAGCCGGACTCCGGCACCTCGGCGGCCTGCCCGGTCGCCGCCGGCGTGGTCGCGGCCATCCGCAGCGAGTGGCCCTTCGGCTCCCTCCCGCCGAGCCAGATGCGCACCCTCCTGCGGCGTACGGCCGACGACCGAGGCGCCGCCGGATTCGACAACAACTACGGCTACGGCATCATCAGCGCACCCGCCATCATGGACGCGCTGCGCCGCCGCAAGAAGAACGGGTTCCGGTAAGCGACAACGCCGAGGAGATCCATGGCCCCCGACACCCCCAGCGTCCTCATCACCACGCAGCTCCCGTCGGGGGCCACGCTCGACGACGCCATCCGACACCTCGGGCTCACCCCGGACGAGGTCGATACCGACTACGGCCTGATCGACCTGCACAACGGCAGCTACGCTCTGCTCGTCACCCAGGCGGCAGCCGAACGCATCCAGGGCACTCCTGGCATCAAGGGCCCTTTCGCCAACCCCAAGATCGAACCTTTCGGCCCCGTACAGCGCCCGGACGAGGAGTAGGTCCGCGGACCTGGTCGGCCCGTTCGGGAAGGGTGTGGCTGATGGCCCGGCATCCTGCGGGGCAGCAACGGTGCTGCCGAGCGCGTCTGCCGGACGGTGCTGGAGCGCGCGTTCACGGAGGCGGCGTGGATGCGGCTGCACCGTGTGGGGTGCCCGGAGGACGAGGGAGAAGGCTGTCCACGGCGCCACCAGGACGATGGAGAAGGCTGTCCACGGCGCCACCAGGACGATGGAGATGGCTGTCCACGGCGCCACCAGGACGATGGAGATCGCTGCCCGGGGACTGTTCGGCGACGCGTCCAGGACGACGCGTGAGGCGAACCGGGAGCCGAGCCGCGCGCAGCCAGTCCGCGCAGCTCAGCGGTGGCGCGTCGGCGCATGTCCGCGGCGGCTCTCGAGGCACTGCCCGCGCACGTGGATCGGCTCAACGTCCCTGACCGACGGGGAGCCGGAGTCGCTGGATGAGGCGGCAGCTGCGCCGGCTTGTCTGCCGACTCATTCGTCGAGCCGGTCAACGAGGAGCATCGCGACATCGTCCGCCAGGAAGCCCTGGGTGTGTTGGATCAAACCCTGGTGCAGTTGTTCCAGGAACTCCTGCGGGGTGCGGGCAAGCACCGCTTCCATGGCCTCGGGCAGGGCGAAGAAGCCGTTGTCACGATTACGGGCTTCGACCACGCCGTCGGTGTACAGCAGCAGACGGTCGCCGGGTGCGAACGGATAGCTCTCCGCCTTGCCAGGAGGGCCGGTGATGAAGTCTTCCAAGCCGATGGGCGGCAAGGGGAAGGCGGGCATCAGGGTCTGAACCTTGCCCTGGCGCAGCACCAGTGGAGGCTGATGGCCACGGTTGACCACCTCGACCACGGGTCTGTCCGGCACCTGGGCCACGAGCGCGGTGACGAAGCCCTCCGACAGAGATTCCTCATCGACCGCACCCGACGCGGGGTACTCCCGTTGCAGCGCAGCCGCGCAGTGGTCTATTACCTCCACCAGTTCATCCTCATAGTGCGCGGCCTCCCGGAACGCGCCCAGCACAGCTGCGGCCGCGCGCACAGCAGGCAGCCCCTTGCCCCGAACGTCCCCCACGATCATCCGGACCCCGTAGCGGGTCTCCACAGCCTCGTACAGATCACCGCCGATCTGCGCCCCCGTCTCAGCCGAGAAGTAGTGGCCGGCCGCCCGCACCGGGCCCAGCCGGGCGGGTACAGGCCGCAGTATGACCTCTTGTGCCGCCACGGCGATCCGGCGGACCTGGTTGAGCTCGTTCTGCCTGCGGGTACGTACGGCGCTACTCGTCGTGACACTGGCCACCGACACCACGAGAAGAGCTAGAAAGTTGGTGTAGACCTGCTGGCTGCCCCATGCCTGGTTGTAGGTGGCGGTGGTCACGCTGACGGTCAGAGCCAAAGCCGCTGCCGAGATGGTGCCCTTGGGGCCCATCGTGACCGCGGCCAGCGCCGGAGTCGCGGTGAGGAGGGGGCCGGTATACAGAAAGTGTGCAGCCGAGAGCTCGATGCCCACCACGAGCAGTGCGATCGCGAAGGGCACACACTGCCCGAGCGTGAAGAGAATGGCCCGGCTCTGACCGCCCGCTCCTGGTCGAGGAGATGAGCGGAAGATCGTCCGCATGAGTACAAGCCTGCCTCGTCGAAGCTCGCTGTACCACTCATCACCCTTCCCCCGGGCCTGGTGAGCTTTGAAGGCGGACCATGGCGGCTCAATCCGCCGATGATCAGCGCGTAGGCAATAGAGGGCCCTCCCGTGAAGTCACTCAAATGCCGGACGGACCTCAATTCGGGCGGGCGTCTGTTGGCGCTCGCTGCGGTCGCGCGGGCGCTTCGCGATCGGGTACCAGTTCCGATCGGCGTTCAGCACTTTCGCGGGCCGGGCGCGCCTCGCGTCACCCACTGGACATCGCCGCCCTTGCGCTCGCGGGGGCGAGTTGAGGCCGGCCAAAACCGCCTTGCAAGTAACCGAGACCTAATGCAGGGAACTTGGGTGCAGGTCGAGGCGCTGATCGGGCTGCACCGCTCGCCGCCCCGCGGTATCGCGCCCGCCCCGCGCCGGGGGCGACGACTCAGTCCCTGCCGCGGAAGAGCCGTCCCGAGCCGAACGGCGCCGTACCTCGCACGGCGGGGGCTGGACGGCTGCCGACGCGCGAGCGCAGCGAGCCTCAATCGGTCGCCCGCCGAAGGGGCGGGGCGACTCCAAGGCGTGTCGCAGATGTGTCGCGAACAGTGAGAGACAACGAGAGAGCGGGAGTCAGTGAGACTGACTTCCGCTCTCTTGTGTCGACATCTGCCCAGCTCAGCGTTTGGTTCTTGCTGGCTGTTCGGCGAGTGCCCCCGGCAGGATTCGAACCTGCGCACACGGCTCCGGAGGCCGTTGCTCTATCCCCTGAGCTACGGGGGCGACACGTCGCGTTCTCGGCGACGGGTAGAACCCTACCAGCTTCCGTGGGGTGTCCATCAACGAGGTTTGCAGGTGACAGTACTGCGGAGTGGAGGGCTCGTACGCCCCGACATCGCGCGTTCCGCGGGACGTATCCGGTGCCGGTTGTGCCGATGTTGTGCCGAGCCTCCCCCGCAGGTGGCGGAAGTGGGCAAAACCCGGACGCAGCCGGAGTCGTCGACCTACTCTCGGCTTTGTGCCTGGCTCGTCCGGCCGGGTCCTTGTTGTTGATGACAACAAGGTCATCCGGCAGCTGATCAGGGTCAATCTCGAGCTTGAGGGGTTCGAGGTCGTGACCGCGGCCGATGGTGCCGAATGCCTGGACATCGTGGACAGTGTGCGGCCCGACGTGATCACCCTCGACGTCGTCATGCCCCGGCTCGACGGCATGCACACGGCCGCCCGGCTGAACGCCGATCCCCGCACCCGCCACATCCCCATCGCGATGGTCAGCGCGTGCACCCAACTTGAGGTGGACAACGGCATTTCCGCCGGCGTGGACGCGTTTCTGGCGAAGCCCTTCGAGCCGGTCGAGCTCGTACGGCTCATCCGGCGGCTGTCCGGGCGGGAGGGCCCCGCCTCCTCCTTCGGGCCCGGCCCCCGCCTGACCGGGCCGGGCGCCTCCGGCGGCGCGGAGCCCGCCGCCCACCCGGCGGGATGAGTCGTGCGGGCGGAGTCGCCGTGCGCCGCTGCGCGGGGTGAGTGGTGCGGAGCCCGCCGGGCACGTCGCTGGATCCGCTGACGCATCCCCGCCGTATGGGCCGCTGCCCCCCCGCATCCCCTTCGTATGGGCCGCGCTGCCCCCGCATCCCCGCCGTATGGGCCGCCGCCCCGTCGTATGGGCCGCTGCCCCCGAGATGTCGTGACTCCACAGTGAGCGCTATTCACTGCGCGGTGTCAGCCGCCGAGCACCCCGGCCGGAAGAGCTGAGGTGCACTGGCAGAACGATGAGCTGCTGCCCCGGACTCCGTACGAGGTGAGCCGCCACTCCGCTCGGAGACGGCCCGAACTCCGCTCGGAGACGGCCCGAACTCCGCAGGGTGAGCGCCACGTACTGCGCGGGGTGAACCCTCATGTGCCTCGTCGGCGCGGTCGTCGGGGACAAACCGGTTCGCGGACCCACCCCCCTCCTCCCATACGCTTGTCCCGTGACCCCCGCCGAGCTCTCCCGCACCGTGCTCAGCACCGTGCGTCGTGCCGTCGAGGCCGGTGAGCTGCGTACACCGGTGCCGACGCGAGCCGTCGTGCAGCGTCCGCCCCGGCCCGGGTGCGGGGATTACGCCACCAACATCGCGCTGCAGCTGGCCCGGCCCGCAGGCCGGGCCCCGCGTCAGGTAGCCGAGATTCTGCGCTCCCTGCTCGCCGACGCCCCGGGGATCGCCCGTGTCGATATCGCCGAGCCCGGCTTCCTGAACATCACCCTGGACGGCCCCGCGCACACCGGGCTCGTACGGTCGGTGATCAGCCGGGGCATCGCCTACGGGTACGGGGACTCGCTCGCCGGGCAGGTCATCGAGCTGGCCTTCCCCCACGAGACCCGCGCCGCCGTCACCGCCGACACACTCGCCCGCATCCTCTGCACCCAGAGCGCAGAAGCCGTCACCGTCCGGTGCGAGCGCCCGCCCGATCCCCACTGGGCCGAGTTGGGCGTCACCGGCGATGCTTACGAGCCCACACCCGCCTCCGTACGGGCTGTGCCGGGCGGGCAGTACGACTCCGCCTCCGTACGGGCTGTGCCGGGCGGGCAGTACGACTCCGCCTCCGTACGGGCTGTGCCGGGCGGGCAGTACGACCCCGCCCCCGCACAAGCTGTGCGGGGCGGGCAGCATGGCCCCGCCCCCGTACGGGCCGTGGAGCGCGTGCGGCCCGTGCCCGTCAAGGCCTCCGCCGCCGAGCTCCTGCGCACCCTCGGGCCCGACGCCGCCCGTTGGGCCCTCCTCCGGCCCGCCGCTCACGATCACTCCCGCACCGGCCCGCACGACCTCCTCGCCCAGCGCGAGTCCAACCCCCTCTTCCGTATCCAGTACGCCCATGCCCGCGTCGCCGCGCTTCTCCGCAACGCGGCCGACCTGGGCGTCACCCCCGCCCCGGCCCCGGCCACGACCGCGGCCCAGAGCGAGCCAGGTGATCCCGGCGATCCCGGCGATCCCGGCGATCCCGGTCACCTCACTGCCTCGTCGGACGAACTCCTCGCCACCCTCGCCGAGTACCCCGCCGTCCTCGCCTCCGCCGCCCGGCTCCGCGCCCCCGACCGGGTCGCCCGCCACCTCGAAGCGACGGCCGACGCCTTCTTCCGCTTCCACGACTCCTGCCCCGTACTGCCGCGTGGCGACGAGAAACCCGAGGCCGCCCACCGGTCCCGCGCCGCCCTCGCCCAGGCGGCCGGAACGGTGCTTGCAAGCGGCCTGAACCTGCTCGGCATCACCGCACCCGCACATCTCTGACGCACCACCCGCACCACACCACATGCCAACGCATCAAGCACCACGCACGAAGAGCACCACGCACTGACGCACACCTCTGAGGAGATCAGAGCCCCATGAGCCGTTCCGCCCACCCCGCCGGGCCCCGCCACGCCGACGTCTACCCCGAGGGCCACTACACGGCCCCGCCCGCCGACCTCAACGAGCTGGACCCCCGCGTCTGGTCGCGTACGGTTACCCGCGATGCCGACGGCGTCGCCACGGTCGGCGGCCTCGACGTCAAGCAGCTCGCCGAGGAGTTCGGCACCCCCGCCTACTTTCTCGACGAGGACGACTTCCGCACCCGCTGCCGGGCCTGGCGGGACGCCTTCGGCACTGGCGCCGACGTCTTCTACGCGGGCAAGGCGTTCCTCTCCCGCGCCGTCGTGCGCTGGCTCCACGAGGAGAACCTCAACCTCGACGTCTGCTCCGGCGGCGAGCTGACCACCGCCCTCGCGGCCGGTATGCCCGCCGAGCGCATCGCGCTGCACGGCAACAACAAGTCCACCGAGGAGATCGAGCGCGCCATCGGCGAAGGCGTGGGCCGGATCGTGCTCGACTCCTTCCAGGAGATCGTGCGCGTCGCCCATATCGCCGAGCGGCTCGGCAAGCGGCAGCGCGTGCAGATCCGGATCACCGTCGGCGTCGAGGCGCACACCCACGAGTTCATCGCCACCGCCCACGAGGACCAGAAGTTCGGCATCCCGCTCGCGGGCGGTCAGGCCGCCGAGGCCGTACGCCGCGTCCTGGGGCTCGAACACCTCGAACTCGTCGGCATCCACTCCCACATCGGCTCGCAGATCTTCGACACCTCCGGCTTCGAGGTCGCGGCCCACCGGGTCGTCGGGCTGCTGAAGCAGGTCCGCGACGAGCACGGCGCCGAGCTGCCCGAGATCGACCTCGGCGGCGGTCTCGGTATCGCGTACACCTCCGAGGACGACCCCCGCGAACCCCACGAAATCGCGAAGTCCCTGAGCGAGATCGTCACCCGTGAGTGCGAGTCCGCCGGGCTCTCCGTGCCGCGGATCTCCGTGGAGCCGGGACGCGCGATCGTCGGCCCCACCGCGTTCACCCTTTATGAGGTCGGTACGGTCAAGCCGCTGCAGGGGCTGCGCACCTATGTGAGTGTGGACGGCGGTATGTCCGACAACATCCGTACCGCCCTGTACGACGCCGAGTACAGCGTCGCCCTCGTCTCACGCACCTCCACCGCCGAGCCGATGCTCTCCCGCGTCGTCGGCAAGCACTGCGAGTCCGGCGACATCGTTGTACGGGACGCCTTCCTCCCTGCCGACCTGGCGCAGGGGGATCTCATCGCGGTGCCCGCCACCGGTGCGTACTGCCGTTCCATGGCGAGCAATTACAACCACGCGCTCCGCCCGCCCGTCGTCGCCGTGAAGGACGGACAGGCCCGTGTGATCGTCCGGCGCGAGACAGAGGAAGACCTTCTCCGGCTCGACATCGGATAAGCGTCGGACAACCCGAGGCCTCCGTCGAGGGCCGTCGACGGCCGCCGATCGGAGCCTGCTCGACGCCGATCGGCATTGGTCGGCGCTGATCGAGGTTTCATCAGGGCATGGTCGGGACGTGACCACGACCTGATCATTTCCTGGTCGGGTCCTGGGTCGGGTCCCAGCCGGGCCTGGTCAGGCCTGATCGGGCCCCGACGGGGGTCTGACCGGGCCGATGAGGTCCGGCACCATGGACTCCATGGACTTGGTCTTCATAGTGAGAAGTGCATCTCGAATTCTGGACCGGGGATAGAAAGACCGGTCCGGTGAGTGAGACTGGTGCAACACCGCGATGTATGGGAAACGAGGTCGGATGATGCGTACGCGTCCGCTGAAAGTGGCGCTGCTGGGCTGTGGAGTGGTCGGCTCAGAGGTGGCGCGCATCATGACGACGCACGCGGACGATCTCGCGGCCCGTATCGGCGCCCCCGTCGAGCTGGCCGGAATCGCCGTGCGCCGACCCGGCCGGGTCCGGGAGGGCGTGCCCTCCGAGCTGATCACCACCGACGCCATGGCGCTGGTCAAGCGCGGCGACATCGACGTGGTCATCGAGGTCATCGGCGGCATCGATCCCGCCCGCCCCCTCATCACCACCGCCTTCGAGCACGGCGCGAGCGTCGTCAGCGCCAACAAGGCGCTGCTCGCCGAGGACGGTGCGGCTCTGCACGCGGCGGCCGAGCAGCGCGGCGTGGACCTGTACTACGAGGCCGCCGTCGCCGGCGCCATCCCGCTGGTGCGGCCGCTGCGCGAATCACTCGCGGGCGACAAGGTCAACCGCGTCCTCGGCATCGTCAACGGCACGACGAACTTCATCCTCGACCGGATGGACAGCAGCGGCGCCGGCTACAGCGAAGCGTTGGACGAGGCCACCGCGCTGGGATACGCCGAGGCCGACCCGACCGCGGACGTCGAGGGCTTCGACGCGGCCGCCAAGGCCGCCATCCTCGCCGGGATCGCCTTCCACACCCGTGTCACCATCGAGGATGTGCACCGGGAAGGCCTCACCGAGGTGACCGCGGCCGACATCGCTTCCGCGAAGCGGATGGGCTGCACCGTGAAGCTGCTCGCCATCTGTGAGCGGGCGGCCGACGGGCGCTCCGTCACGGCCCGCGTGCACCCGGCGATGATTCCGCTCAGCCACCCGCTCGCCTCCGTCCGCGAGGCGTACAACGCGGTCTTCATCGAGGCCGACGCGGCCGGCCAGCTCATGTTCTACGGCCCGGGCGCGGGCGGCGCGCCCACCGCTTCCGCGGTCCTCGGCGACCTCGTCGCCGTCTGCCGCAACAAGGTCAACGAGGCGACCGGCCCCGGTGAGTCCGCGTACACGCGGCTGCCCGTGAGTCATATGGGCGAGGTCGTGACGCGCTACCACATCAGCCTCGACGTCGCCGACAAACCGGGCGTCCTGGCCCAGGTCGCGAACGTCTTCTCCGAGCACCACGTGTCCATCGACACGGTCCGTCAGCAGGGTAAGGACGGTGAGGCCTCGCTCGTGGTCGTCACCCACCGGGCGCCCGACGCCGCTCTCTCTGCGACGGTCGAGGCGCTGCGCCGGCTGGATACCGTCCGCGGCGTCGCGAGCATCATGCGGGTTGAAGGGGAGTAAGGAAACCATGTCTGCAATCGTCGACCGGCCCACCGGCACTCATCAGTGGCGGGGCATCATCGAGGAGTACCGCGACCGGCTTCCGGTGACGGCGGATACCCCGGTCGTCACCCTCCGCGAAGGCGGTACGCCGCTGGTGCCCGCGCAGGTGCTCTCCGAGCACACCGGCTGCGAGGTCCACCTCAAGGTCGAGGGCGCCAACCCCACCGGGTCCTTCAAGGACCGCGGCATGACCATGGCCATCACCCGGGCCAAGGAGGAGGGGGCGAAGGCCGTCATCTGCGCCTCCACCGGCAACACCTCGGCCTCGGCCGCGGCCTATGCCGTACGGGCCGGGATGGTCTGCGCCGTGCTGGTGCCGGAGGGAAAGATCGCGCTCGGGAAGATGGGCCAGGCCCTGGTACACGGTGCGCGCATCCTCCAGGTCGAGGGCAACTTCGACGACTGCCTCACGCTCGCCCGCGGACTCTCCGACAATTACCCGGTCTCGCTGGTCAACTCGGTCAACCCGGCCCGTATCGAGGGCCAGAAGACCGCCGCCTTCGAGATCGTCGACGCGCTGGGCGACGCCCCGGACCTGCATGTGCTCCCGGTCGGCAACGCGGGCAACATCACCGCGTACTGGCGGGGCTACAGCGAGTACGCGGCCGACGGCATCGCCTCCCGCCGCCCCCGGATGTGGGGCTTCCAGGCCTCGGGCGCGGCGCCGATCGTGCGCGGCGAGCCGGTCAAGGACCCGCACACCATCGCCACCGCGATCCGGATCGGCAACCCCGCCTCCTGGCACTTCGCCGAGCAGGCCCGCGATGAATCGGGCGGCATGATCGACGAGGTGACCGACCGTCAGATCCTGGCGGCGTACCGGCTCCTCGCCTCGCAGGAGGGTGTCTTCGTCGAGCCGGCCTCGGCCGCGAGCGTCGCGGGTCTGCTGAAGGCCGCCGAACAGGGCAAGGTCGACCGCGGCCAGCGGATCGTCTGCACGGTCACCGGCAATGGCCTGAAGGATCCGGACTGGGCGGTGGCGGGAGCGCCGCAGCATGTCACCGTCCCGGTGGACGCGGACGCGGCCGCCGAGCGGCTGGGTCTGGCCTGATCCGGGCGGTCCAAACGGGAGATACGCCGCAGGGGAGCACAGGTCGGTGTCCGACACGCATCGTGCGCCTCCCGTGCGCCCTATGTCGCGACAGAACCTTCCTTCGATAGGCTGGCAATCGAACCCCGCCCCGCCGCAGCTTTTCCGCCACTGATGCGCGGTCTGCCGCCGGGCCCAGGGGAGAGTTCCACGTTCCAGACCAAGGAGAGTCATCGAGGGATGGCCGGTCCAGCATTCCGCGCAGCCGCCGTACGGGTGCGCACCCCCGCCACCAGTGCCAATCTCGGCCCGGGCTTCGACGCCTTCGGCCTGGGCCTGGGGCTGTACGACGATGTCGTCCTCCGGGTCGCCGACGCCGGTCTGCACATCGACATCGCCGGCGAGGGCGCCGAGACCCTGCCGCGGGACGAGAGTCATCTGCTCGTACGGTCCCTCCGGACGGCGTTCGATCTGCTCGGAGGCCAGCCGCGGGGTCTCGAGCTGGTCTGCGCCAATCGTATTCCGCACGGCCGCGGCCTCGGCTCGTCCTCGGCGGCCATCTGCGCGGGCATCGTCGCCGCCCGCGCCGTGACCATAGGCGGGGCCGAGAAGCTCGGCGACACGGCGCTGCTCGAGCTGGCCACCGAGATCGAGGGTCACCCGGACAACGTCGCCGCGTGCCTGCTCGGGGGGTTCACCCTGGCCTGGACCGATGCGGGGGCGGCCCGGGCGATCAGGATGGAGCCCGCAGAGTCCATCGTTCCGGTGGTCTTCGTGCCCGCCAGTCCGGTGCTCACCGAGACGGCCCGCGGGCTGCTGCCGCGGACGGTCCCGCATGTCGACGCCGCGGCCAACGCGGGGCGCGCCGCGCTGCTGGTCGAAGCGCTGACCAGACGTCCGGAGTTGCTGCTCGCGGCGACCGAGGACCGGCTGCACCAGGAATACCGTGCTCCGGCCATGCCCGAGAGCATCGCGCTGGTCAACCGGCTGCGCGCGGATGGCGTCCCCGCGGTCATCTCCGGTGCGGGGCCGACGGTTCTCGCGCTGGCCGAGGACAGCGCGGCCGACAAGGTCGCGCAGCTGGCGGGCGAGGGGTGGGCGGCGAACCGCCTGGCCCTGGATGGAGCGGGCGCGAGCGTCCTGCCCCTGGCATGACACACGATTGCCGGTCTTGGAGAGGGGGAATGTTTGTTGGATCCGGTAGTGTTAACCTCAAGTCTGCACCCGGCACCTCAACGGTGCGGTGCTCTGTGTCCCCCTTCGGGGCCACCCCTCTTCCGGGAGCCTCCCAAACTGCCTGAGCAGCCTGCCTGAGCAGATTTCGGCACGCTCCGGAGTCGGCGCGACGCGCCGGAATCATCAATGTTCTCTCCGCCGTACCGGCGGACCACCGCCCCGGCCCGATCCACAGACCTAGGACCGTAAGCCGGACAGCACAACCGGTCGCCGAGCCAGACAGGCCGACGCCCGCTCCAGGGAAGGACCCTTCGTGAGCGACACCACCGATCTGATGGGCGTGAACGCCGACAACACGGTCGGCTCTGCCTCCGCGCCCGCCACGGACGCTCCTGCCGCGCCTGCCACCGGTGCTACCACTGCCGCCCCTCGTCGCCGCCGCTCCGGCACCGGCCTCGACGGCATGGTCCTGGCAGAGCTGCAGCAGGTCGCCTCCGGCCTCGGTATCAAGGGCACTGCGCGGATGCGCAAGAGCCAGCTGATCGAGGTCATCAAGGAGAAGCAGACGGGTGGCTCGGCCCCCGCCAAGTCCGCCGACGCCTCCGCCGCCTCCGGTGGGGGAGACTCCGCGGCCGCAGAGGCCGAGACCAAGCCGAAGCGCCGTGCCACCTCCAAGGCCCGTACGGGTGACGCCGGATCGGGCGCCGAGGCGCCGGCCGAGAAGGCCACCGCCCAGCAGCAGATCGAGATTCCCGGTCAGCCGGCCAGCGACGAGCAGCCTGCCGGTGAGCGCCGCCGACGGCGCGCCACCGCGCAGGCGGGCAGCCCCGAGACCATCGAGGCGGGTGACACCAAGCTCGATACCCGTGTCGAGACCCGGGCCGAAGGCAGGGCCGATGCCAAGGCCGACGCCAAGGCGGAGGCCGCAACGGACACCGCCGAGGGCCGGACCAAGGGCGGGGACCGCCAGGACCGCGGCCAGGGCCAGGGCCAGAAGGGCGACCGCCGTGAGCGTGGTGGCGGCCAGCGCGACCGCCGCGGCAAGGGCGGCGACGGCGACGGCGGCGGCCAGGGCGGCGGCAACCGTCAGCAGCGGGACGGCCGAGGCCAGGGCGGCCAGGGTGGCGGCCAGCAGGACGACGACGACTTCGAGGGCGGTCGGCGCGGCCGCCGGGGCCGCTACCGCGACCGCCGCGGACGCCGCGGCCGCGAGGAGTTCGGCAACGAGCCTCAGGTCTCCGAGGACGACGTCCTGATCCCGGTCGCGGGCATCCTCGACATCCTCGACAACTACGCGTTCATCCGGACGTCCGGCTACCTCCCGGGCCCGAACGACGTGTACGTCTCCCTCGCCCAGGTCCGTAAGAACGGCCTGCGCAAGGGCGACCACGTCACCGGCGCGGTCCGCCAGCCGAAGGAAGGCGAGCGGCGCGAGAAGTTCAACGCCCTCGTCCGCCTCGATTCGGTGAACGGCATGGCGCCCGAAACCGGCCGCGGGCGCCCGGAGTTCAACAAGCTGACCCCGCTGTACCCGCAGGACCGGCTGCGCCTGGAGAACGAGCCCGGCGCGCTGACGCCGCGGATCATCGACCTGGTCGCACCGATCGGCAAGGGCCAGCGTGGTCTGATCGTGTCCCCGCCGAAGGCGGGCAAGACCATGATCATGCAGTCGATCGCCAACGCGATCACGCACAACAACCCCGAGTGCCACCTGATGGTCGTCCTGGTCGACGAGCGTCCGGAAGAGGTCACCGACATGCAGCGGTCGGTCAAGGGCGAGGTCATCTCCTCGACCTTCGACCGCCCCGCCGAGGACCACACCACCGTCGCCGAGCTCGCCATCGAGCGGGCCAAGCGCCTGGTGGAGCTGGGCCACGACGTGGTCGTGCTGCTGGACTCCATCACCCGCCTGGGCCGCGCGTACAACCTCGCGGCGCCCGCCTCCGGCCGCATCCTGTCCGGTGGTGTCGACTCGACCGCGCTCTACCCGCCGAAGCGCTTCTTCGGTGCGGCGCGGAACATCGAGGACGGCGGCTCACTGACCATCCTGGCCACCGCGCTGGTCGAGACCGGCTCGCGGATGGACGAGGTGATCTTCGAGGAGTTCAAGGGCACCGGCAACATGGAGCTCAAGCTCGACCGGAAGCTCGCCGACAAGCGCATCTTCCCGGCGGTGGACGTGGACGCGTCCGGTACCCGTAAGGAAGAGATCCTGCTCGGCAGCGACGAGCTGGCCGTCACCTGGAAGCTCCGCCGCGTGCTGCACGCGCTGGACTCCCAGCAGGCCATCGAACTGCTGCTGGACAAGATGAAGCAGACCAAGAGCAACGGCGAGTTCCTGCTGCAGATCCAGAAGACGACGCCGACCCCCGGGAACGGCGACTGATTCCGGGTCCGTACCGGCCGTACCACCAGGGCCTCCCCGTCACCACGGTGACGGGGAGGTTCTGCGTTGTGCCGCCCGTCCGCCCGTCCGCCCGTGCGTACAGGCCCGGATCAGCACGGGCAGCGGTTCTACGGCCGCCAACTGCCCGGGCGGTCACGGCGACTTCAGGTGACGGCGGCGTCTGCCGCGCCTCCGTACGCGCTGGGGCATGATGTGGCCTCGCCCATGCGACGGCAAGGGCCTCCGCCGAGACCTTCGACACACCCGTGAAGATCGGAACTGGCTGGATTCCGTACCACTTTTTCGGCTGAAACAGCAGGTGAGGGGGTCGCCCCCGGCCCGCGTCCGGAAGGCCGCGGCCGACGCCTTCTTAGAGAGCCCTTAGGCACGCCGTGCAACCCTGCTGCGGGAGCCGCCGTCCTGACCGGTGGCGACTTTCCACCCGACCGTGTCGGCACGGGGCAACGGGGAACCCGGACGAGACAGCGAGGACTGAGGAGCAGATGTCCGACGAGAGCATGACCCCGCAGGAGCGACCGGGCGGCATACGTGCCACCGGCCGCGGCCGTAAGGCGCCCGGCGCCCGCCGCGGGGCCCTTACGATCACCGCGTGGTCGGCCGCCGGACTGACGCTGCTCGGCGGAGCGGGTCTCGGATACGTCTACTTCCAGCTCGACGGCAACCTCAAGGGCGTGGACATCAACGCCGCCCTGGGCACCGACCGCCCGCACAATGTCGACAACGGTTCGATGGACATCCTGCTCATGGGGTCCGACTCCCGTGCGGGCGCCAACGGCAAGTACGGCGACGACGGCAGCGGCGAGCGCGCGGACACCGCGATGGTTCTGCACGTCCACAAGGGCCACAAGAAGGCCAGCGTCGTCAGCATCCCGCGCGACACCATGGTCGGCCGCCCGGAGTGCAAGAAGCCTTCGGGGGGCACCTCCCCGGCCGTGGAGCGGGGGATGTTCAACGAGTCGTACCAGGCCGGCGGCCCGGCCTGCGCCGTGAAGACCGTCGAGAAGATGTCCGGCATCCGCATGGACCACTACGTCGAGGTCGACTTCACCGGCTTCAAGAAGCTGATCAACGAGCTGGGCGGGGTGCCCGTCGACACCAGCGAGCCCATCAAGGACAAGTCGAGCAAGCTCGACCTGCAGCCCGGCAAGCACACCCTGGACGGCGAGCAGGCCCTCGGCCTCGTACGGACCCGGCACGCGGTCGGGGACGGCAGCGATCTCGGGCGCATACAGCTCCAGCAGGCCTTCCTCAAGGCGCTGATCAGCCAGGTCAAGCACGTCGACGTGTTCGGCGACCCGGGCAAGCTCTACGGCCTCGCGGACACCGCGACCCGGACCGTCACCACGGACTCCGAGCTCTCCTCCGTCAACAAGCTGGTCAGCTTCACCAAGGGCCTCAAGGGCATCGAGGGCAACGACATGAACATGGTCACCCTTCCGGTGAACTACGACAAGGACGACCCCAACCGCGTCCTGCCCATGGAGAAGCAGAGCAGGGAGGTCTGGAACGCGCTGCTGCACGACCGGCCCGTACCGAAGTCCGCGACCAAGGGCACAGCCGGTGACCGGGCCGGTGCCACCGGGGTCGTCAAGAGCTCCTGAGCTGCGGGTACGGCCCTCGGGCGGCGCCGAGCGGTACCTCGGGCGGATCCTGCCTCCCGGGCTCCCGGCGGCCCCTCCCGGCCGGCGCTGAGCCCCCGGCCGACCCCCCCGTTCCGGCCGGCGCTGAGCCTCCGGTGAGCCCGCAGAGCCTCCGGTGAGCCCGGGCGGCCCCCGCCGGGCCCCCGGGGAATAGATCGCCTCACCCCCCGGTTTTGGGAGATACGGCCAGTGCTGGCAGACTGGTACGTCGGCCCCGGTTCACGTAGCGCATCCCGCGCATACGACCCGGCGCCCTCCCGAACCTAGGAGATCCCTTGAAGCGCGACATCCACCCGGAGTACGTCGAGACCCAGGTCAGCTGCACCTGCGGAGCCTCGTTCACCACTCGTAGCACCGTCGGCGACGGCAACATCCGTACCGATGTGTGCTCCGCGTGCCACCCGTTCTACACGGGCAAGCAGAAGATCCTCGACACCGGTGGCCGTGTGGCCCGCTTCGAGGCCCGCTTCGGCAAGAGCGCCGGGTCCGGCAAGAAGTAGCGACCCGCAGGCGCCGGTCTTCGGTCGCCCCTGCCCAGGGGTGACCGGACCGGCGCTTTGTCGTCCCGCAGGTCCCGTATGCACCCACCCCTTTCAAGGAACGAGTCCCGATGTTCGAGGCGGTCGAGGAACTGATCGGCGAGCACGCCGATCTCGAGAAGAGGCTCGCCGACCCCGCGGTCCACGCCGACCAGGCCAACGCGCGCAAGCTCAACAAGCGTTACGCCGAGCTGACCCCGATCATCGGCACGTACCGCTCCTGGAAAGCGCTCGGCGACGACATCCTGACCGCCCGCGAACTGGGCGCCGACGACCCGGAGTTCGCCGCCGAGGTCAAGCAGCTGGAGAAGCAGCGCGAGTCGCTGACCGAGAAGCTGCGGCTGCTGCTCGTGCCGCGCGACCCCAGCGACGAGAAGGACGTCATCCTCGAGATCAAGGCGGGCGAGGGCGGCGACGAGTCCGCGCTCTTCGCCGGTGACCTGCTGCGCATGTATCTGCGGTACGCCGAGCGCAACAACTGGAAGACCGAGATCATCGAGGCCAACGAGTCCGACCTCGGCGGCTACAAGGACGTCCAGGTCGCGGTGAAGCTCAAGGGGAACGCCACTGCGGAGGCAGGTCAGGGTGTCTGGGCCCGGCTCAAATACGAGGGCGGGGTGCATCGTGTGCAACGGGTTCCCGCCACCGAGTCCCAGGGCCGTATCCACACCTCCGCCGCGGGCGTGCTCGTGCTCCCCGAGGCCGAGGACGTCGATGTCGAGATCAACGCGAACGACCTGCGGATCGACGTCTACCGCTCCTCCGGCCCCGGCGGCCAGTCGGTCAACACCACGGACTCGGCGGTACGTATCACCCACGTCCCCACCGGCATCGTCGCCTCCTGCCAGAACGAGAAGAGCCAGCTCCAGAACAAGGAGCAGGCGCTGCGGATCCTGCGCGCCCGGCTGCTGGCCGTGGCGCAGGAGGAGGCCGAGAAGGAGGCCGCGGACGCCCGCCGCAGCCAGGTCCGTACGGTCGACCGCTCCGAGCGCATCCGGACGTACAACTTCCCGGAAAACCGGATCTCCGACCACCGCGTCGGCTTCAAGGCGTACAACTTGGACCAGGTGCTCGACGGCGAGCTGGACCCGGTGATCCAGCGTTGCGTCGACGCCGACTCCGCCGCCAAGCTCGCGGCCGCGCAGTAACCCTCGTACGGACAGGGTGGAGGACCATGCAGCATTCTTCCGGGGGGCACAGCGACCCCCAGCGGCTCCGCCGCGGGCCGTACCCACGCTCACTGCTGCTCGCCGAGGTGGCCCAGGCGACCCAGCGGCTGGCCGACGCCGGCGTGCCCTCACCGCGCTTCGACGCGGAGGAACTCGCGGCGTTCGTCCACGGCGTGAAGCGGAGTGAGCTGCACGCCGTCGCCGACGGCGACTTCGACGCCCGCTACTGGGAGGCGGTCGCCCGCCGGGAAGCCCGCGAACCCCTCCAGCACATCACCGGCCGCGCCTTCTTCCGCTATCTGGAACTCCAGGTCGGCCCCGGTGTCTTCGTGCCCCGCCCCGAGACCGAGTCGGTCGTCGGCTGGGCCATAGACGCCGTACGCGCCATGGACGTCGTCGAGCCGCTGATCGTCGACCTGTGCACCGGCTCGGCCGCCATCGCGCTCGCGCTGGCCCAGGAGGTGCCGCGGTCCCGGGTGCACGCCGTCGAGCTCGACGAGGGCGCCATCCGGTGGGCCCGCAAGAACGTCGAGGGGTCCAGGGTCCAGCTGCACCACGGCAACGCCCTGACGGCCCTGCCCGAACTGGACGGCCAGGTCGACCTGGTGGTCTCCAACCCGCCGTACATCCCGCTCACCGAGTGGGAGTACGTCGCCCCCGAGGCCCGCGACCACGACCCCGGGCTGGCGCTCTTCTCCGGCGAGGACGGCCTCGACACCATCCGCGGTATCGAGCGCACCGCCCACCGGTTGCTGCGCCCCGGCGGCGTCGTCGTCATCGAACACGCCGACACCCAGGGCGGCCAGGTCCCGTGGATCTTCACCGAGGAGCGGGGCTGGGCCGACGCCGCCGACCACCCCGACCTCAACAACCGGCCGCGGTTTGCCACAGCGCGAAGGGCTATGCCGTGAAGAACCCGGACATGTCCCAGCCAGAGGAGGCCCGTTAATGGCACGGCGCTACGACTGCACCGACGCGACCGACCGGCAGACCGGTCTGCGCGAAGCCGCTTCCGCCGTCCGCCGCGGCGAACTGGTCGTGCTGCCCACCGACACCGTCTACGGCATCGGTGCGGACGCCTTCGCCGCCGAGGCCGTCGGCGACCTCCTGGAGGCCAAGGGCCGGGGACGCACCATGCCCTCGCCCGTCCTCGTCGGCTCCCCGAACACCCTGCACGGCCTGGTCACAGACTTCTCCGAGCAGGCCTGGGAGCTGGTCGACGCCTTCTGGCCCGGTGCGCTCACCCTTGTCGCCAAGCACCAGCCGTCGCTGCAGTGGGACCTGGGCGAGAGCCACGGGACCGTCGCCGTACGGATGCCGCTGCACCCGGTCGCCATCGAGCTGCTGACCGAGGTCGGCCCGATGGCCGTCTCCAGCGCCAACCTCACGGGGCACCCCTCACCGCAGGACTGCGACGCTGCCCAGGAGATGCTCGGCGACTCGGTCTCCGTCTACCTCGACGGGGGGCCCACCCCCGCCGCCGTGCCGTCCTCGATCGTCGACGTCACCGGCAAGGTGCCCGTGCTGCTCCGCGCGGGCGCGCTCTCCGCCGAGGAGCTCCGGGAGGTCGTACCCGACCTCGAGGTGGCCAATTGACCGCCCCTGAGGGGCGTGGCATAGCGGGCAGTACCGACAACCCCTTCCGCATCCTCCACGTCAGCACCGGCAATGTCTGCCGCTCGCCGATCACCGAGCGGCTGACTCGCCATGCCCTGTCGGACCGCCTCGGCGACCGGCTGACCGGCGATCTGATCGTGGAGAGCGCGGGTACCTGGGGGCACGAGGGCGCCCCCATGGAGGCGCACGCGGCGACCGTCCTCACCGACTTCGGTGCGGACCCGGCCGGCTTCGTCGGCCGCGAACTCCTAGACGAGCACGTCATCCGCGCCGACCTGGTGCTGACCGCCACCCGCGACCACCGCGCCCAGGTGATCTCCATGGGCCACTCCGCGGGCCTGCGCACCTTCACCCTGAAGGAGTTCACCCGGCTGGTGCGCGCCATAGACCCGGCGACACTGCCCGACCCGGAGCCCGCCGGCGCCGTGGTCGACCGGGCCCGCGCCCTGGTCCGGGCGGCGGCAGCGCTGCGCGGCTGGCTGCTGGCGCCCAGCCCGGACGCCGACGAGGTCTACGACCCGTACGGCGCCCCCATCACCTTCTTCCGCAGCATCGGCGACGAGATCAACCAGGCCCTGGACCCGGTCGTCACGGCTCTCACCGGCGTCCCCACCAAGACCTGAGCCGCCGGCTCGCACCCGAGCACCTGCGCCTCCACCGCTCCGGCTCTACATTGGCAATGACCCTCCCCCAGACTTCGTCAGGGGGGCGCTCCCACCTGATGTCCGGAGCCAGCCATGTCAGCGATGCCGGTCAGCGACGTAGAGACGGACGCAGAGACGACACGTACGCAGTGGGGGCCGGACTTCGACGCGCTGCGCCGCCAGGACCCCGAGCTGGCCGGACTGCTGCTCGCGGAACTCAGCCGCCAGTCCGGAGGGCTCCAGCTGATCGCGGCGGAGAACTTCACCTCCCCGGCCGTCCTCGCGGCGCTCGGCTCGCCGCTCGCCAACAAGTACGCGGAGGGCTATCCGGGCGCCCGTCACCATGGCGGCTGCGAGCTGGTCGATCTCGCCGAGCGGCTCGCCGCCGAGCGGGCCACCGCCCTCTTCGGCGCCGAACACGCCAACGTCCAGCCGCACTCCGGCTCCTCGGCCGTCCTCGCGGCCTACGCCGCCCTGCTGCGGCCCGGCGACACCGTGCTGGCCATGGCCCTTCCCCAGGGCGGACACCTCACCCACGGCTCCCCGTCGAACTTCTCGGGCCGGTGGTTCGACTTCGTCGGCTACGGGGTGCACCCCGGGACCGGGCTGATCGACTACGACCGGGTCCGCGCTCTGGCGCACGAGCACCGGCCCAAGGCCATCGTCTGCGGCTCGATCTCCTATCCCCGGCACCCCGACTACGCGGCCTTCCGGGAGATCGCCGACGACGTGGGCGCGTATCTGATCGCCGATGCCGCGCACCCGATCGGGCTGGTCGCCGGGGGAGCGGCGCCCAATCCGGTGCCGTACGCCGATGTGGTGTGCGCCACCACACACAAGGTGCTGCGGGGCCCGCGCGGCGGGCTGATCCTGTGTGGCGCCGATCTCGCCGAGCGGGTCGACCGGGCGGTCTTCCCGTTCACTCAGGGCGGCGCCCAGATGCACACCATCGCCGCCAAGGCCGTGGCCTTCGCGGAGGCCGCCACCCCGGCCTTCGCCGCGTACGCCCACCAGGTGGTGGCCAACGCGCGGGCGCTGGCCGAAGGGCTGGAGGCCGAAGGGCTGGCGATCACCACCGGTGGCACCGACACCCATCTGATCACCGCGGACGTCGCCCCGCTGGACCTCGACGGACGTACGGCCCGCGGCCGCTGCGCCGCCGCGCGTGTGGTCCTCGACACCTGCTGTCTGCCGTACGGCGTCGCGCCGCCCGCGCCGACGACGGGCATCCGGCTGGGCAGCGCCGCGGTGACCACGCAGGGGATGGGGGAGACGGAGATGGCGCGGATCGCGGCCCTGGTGGGAGCGGCGCTGCGGCAGGAGCCGGGGGCCGGGGCGGGGGCCGGCGAACTGGCTGGGAGCTTCCCTCCGTACCCCGCGGCGTATCCGGCTGAGCCGCCCGGGTAGACGGCTCCGTGCAACCGACCCGGGGCCGCCGGGTGTCCTCCACCACGTGCACGCGTGATGTGCACGCGTCCCGGCAGACCCGGCAGTCCGTGTCGAGAAGCTAGTGTGTGGGGCTGAGATGGCCAGCGATAACTCTGGGGACGCCCGTGCGTGAATACCTGCTGACGCTGTGCGTCACGGCCGCGGTCACCTATCTCCTGACCGGCCCGGTGCGGAAGTTCGCGATCGCGGTCGGTGCGATGCCGGAGATCCGTGCCCGTGACGTGCACCGCGAACCGACGCCGCGGCTCGGCGGCGTCGCCATGTTCGGCGGGCTGTGCGCGGGGCTGCTGGTCGCCGCCCATCTGACCAACCTCAAGAGCGTCTTCGAGCTGTCGAACGAGCCGCGGGCGCTGCTCTCGGGCGCCGCGCTGATCTGGCTGCTGGGCGTGCTGGACGACAAGTGGGGTGTGGACGCCCTGGTCAAGCTGGGCGGCCAGATGATCGCTGCGGCCGTGATGGTCATGCAGGGTCTGACGATCCTGTGGATTCCGGTGCCCGGCGTCGGCACCGTCTCGCTGACCTCGATGCAGGGCACACTGCTCACCGTCGCGCTCGTCCTCATCACCATCAACGCCGTGAACTTCGTCGACGGGCTCGACGGGTTGGCCTCGGGCATGGTCTGCATCGCCGCGGCGGCGTTCTTCATGTACTCGTACCGGATGTGGTTCGGCTACGGGGTCGAGGCGGCGGCGCCGGCGACGCTCTTCGCCGTGATCCTGATGGGCATGTGCCTGGGCTTCCTGCCGCACAACATGCACCCGGCGCGGATCTTCATGGGCGACTCGGGCTCGATGCTGATCGGTCTGGTGCTGGCCGCCGGTGCGATCTCCATCACGGGCCAGGTGGACCCGGACCTGCTCCAGATCTTCACGGGGTCGGAGCGGGCGGCGGTGCACGCCACGGTCCCGGTCTACATCCCGGTGGTGCTGCTTCCGCTGACGATCATCGCGGTGCCGGTCGCGGACCTGGTGCTGGCCATCGTGCGCCGCACCTGGAAGGGGCAGTCCCCCTTCGCAGCCGACCGCGGGCACCTCCACCACCGTCTGCTGGAGATCGGCCACTCGCACAGCCGGGCCGTCCTGATCATGTACTTCTGGTCGGCGCTGATCGCCTTCGGCGCGGTCGCGTACTCGGTGAACTCGGCGAGCGTGTGGATCGTGCTGCTGATCGTCGCGCTGAGCGCGGTGGGCCTGGCCCTGCTGCTGATGCCGCGCTTCACACCCCGGGCACCGCGCTGGGCGGAGTCCTTCCTCCCGCCGCGCTACCGCAGCGACGGGCGGTCCACGGCGGCTGCGCCGGAGCTCTCCGAGGCGGGCGTCGCGACGAGCGGGACCGTCCGGACCACCGAAACCGCCGATGCGGCTGGGGAGCCCGTGGAGCAGGAGGGCGGTAAGGGCCGCCGCATCCCGGCCGGCGCCACTGCGATCGGCGCCCGCTCCGGTCTTTCGCTGCACAGCGAGGCGGCAAAGCGGCGCTGAGCTCTTCCGATCCGGAGCCCCAAACATTAGACCGTGCTAATATGGTGCAGTGGATGGGCCGTACGAACTCAGGTTCTTCAGCGACGTACTGGAGTGGATCAACAATCTCGCCAAGGAGGACTCCGACAGTCACGATCACGTGATTGCGGCGCTGGAGCGGCTGCAGGAAGCAGGACCTGCTTTACGGCGTCCCACCGTCGGGACCATCGAAAACAGCCAGTACCACAACATGCGCGAACTACGGCCTCGCAGTGGAGCTGCGGTCAGCATCCGGATGCTCTTCATTTTCGACCCGGCGAGGCGGGCGATCTTTCTCGTGGCGGGGAACAAAGCGGATAGGCGCCAGTGGGATGCTTGGTACGCCAAAGCCATCAAGGAAGCAGACCGCAAGTTCACGGCCTATCTCGAGGCACTGGAGAAGGAGGACGAGGAGACATGAAGCTCGGACGCATGGCTGACCTCACCGCCGACATCGGCCCCGAGAAGCGCACCCGTATCGATGCCATCAAGCAGGAGATGGCCGATGCGGAGCGTGGCCACGAGCTTGCGGCTTTGCGGAAGGCTCAAGGAATGACGCAAGGCCAGGCCGCTGAGGCGATGGGCGTCACACAGGGACGTATCAGTCAGATCGAGCGTGGCCAGGCCCGCCTCGACACCTCCACCATGGCTGCCTACCTCCACGCCATCGGTGGCGAGCTGACGATACTGGCCACTGTCGGGAACATTTCCGTGCGTCTGTAACGGCCTGAGTTGGGGGCAGTGTCTCCGCTCATCGTCATGCAGCCACCGGCGGCAGGTCGCGGGCGACTGCCCGGCGTCGTTGGCACAAGGCGCATGTGGCACCTGCTTCCCCCGTGGGGCTACTGGCTGGGCGGAGTCCTTCCTCCTGCCGCGCTACCGCCGCAGCGGCCGCCCAACGGCGGTTGCCGTTCCGGTGTCCGAGCCTTCTTCGGTCCCGGAGTTGGCCTGCAGCAGTAGGACGAGGTGATCCGTACCCGATTCCCTGCACAGCGGAGTGGTTGAGGTGGGGAAGAAGCGAGTTCTTGGGCACGCTCTTAGGTGGCGGTTTTACCACCAAGCTCCACAGGAGCGTGGACGGCCTAGCCTGTCGCTGGCCATCACGCCGAGGCCAGGTAGTTGACTGCACCCAGCTGGGGTCTGTCCTGGAGAAGATCCGCTCCCACGGCTCAGGACAGGCGGACCCCGCAAGAAGTCCGGACAGCGTCGCGAGCTCACCCTCGCTTCCACGAATCTCTGATGGTTCGCCAGGTAATGGTGGAGCTGGCCGAGTGTGGAGAAAAGAGCCCGCCCGCCTGCGCAAGAGTTCACGCGGTGGACGGCCACCCGGCTTCGACAAAGACCGTTACAAGAAGCGCGACAACGTTGAGCGGGCAATCAACAAGTCGAACGGGCAAACAACAAGCTGAACCATGCCCGGGCAGTCGCCACTCGCTATGACAGGTGTGCTACGTCTTCCTCGAGGGGCCGCCGCAGTGTTGTCATCTGGCTCCGCACTTATCTACCGGACAGAACGTGTGCGAGGGCGGGAATGGCTCGATTCATTTCTGGCCCGGGCTAATGGTCCACGGGCACATGGAACATTATCGGGCATCTCCGACCTCGTTTGCGGCATAGATCAAGTATGCCAATGCCGCTGCAACAGGAGTCTCGGTCATTGAGCCCCTGCTAGTGCCCCGTGAAGTCGCTACGTTGGCGTCGCTAGTGATCTCGCCTGTGGTAGACATGTGCAAACAGGGGTGACGCGTCCATGACCAGGCTGTGTCCAGGCTGCCCCTGATCTGAGAACACGGGGAGGAAGTATGCGCAAGTTCATGAGCACGACTGTGGCCGCCATCGCACTGTGCGGCTCGCTCGGACTGACCACCGGCGAGGCGACTGCTGTGACGAAGGCCCCCCAGGGAGTCGCTGCTGAAGCGGCGGCGTTTGGTGCAAAGCCGGCCTGCGTCAAGGTCAAGGAGACCACCAATTACCAGGGTTACGAATTGGCTAAGGTCCACAACACGTGTCGGAAAGCCAAGAAGCTGAAGGCCATCTTCAAGTACGGCTACGACTCGAGCTGCATTGTGGTGAAGGCAGGGAAGAGGAAGAACTTCATGTCCAGTCAGCCCTGGACCGAGTTCGACAAGATGGTGACTTGCTGACCTTGGTCAAGTGACTCGCCGCGAGGCGGCGTCTCCCAAGCGGGTACTTTGTGCCTGTGGGGGGCGCCGCCTCCCCTTGTTTGTGGTCCATCCTGGGCTTGATCCGCTTTGACGGACATTCGAGATCAGGATTTCCCCCCCCGGGAGGATGTCCATCATGGGGAGAAGAGCCCTCGCCCTCGCCGTTCGTTCACGCCGGAGTTCAAGTCCGAGATCGTCGAGCTGCGCCGACGCGGTGACCGCTCGGTCCGTCGGATCGCCAAGGACTTCGATCTGACCGAAACCACGGTCCGGCTGTGGGTCAGCCAGGCAGAGGTCGACGCGGGTGAACGAGATGGTCTGACCAGCGACGCGGCGGCACGGGCTGGCCGGGTACCACTGCCGCCCGCTTCCGCCTTCGGCGCATGCCGTTCGGACTGTCCGCGCTTGCCGCATCCGTGCCAGGCGCGCCGACTGGGGGTTCCGACGAGGTAAGTGCAGTCGTCCAAGCCCGCGAACTGTCAGGTACCCGACGGTCTGGATGAGTGGATCATGGTCGTTCCGATGGCTTGAGTCCCAGCAGCCGTAGGTGGACTGGGGCAAGGTCGTCACATGCTGAAGGGCTGGACATCCAGAGCGGAGCGAGCGGAGAGTTCCGGGCCGAGACACTGACGGTCCGAATGAGGCTGCAACGTCAGTAAACAAGCTCCACGTCTTGCCAGTGTCGAAGAGCGGGTGTTCACGGATCTGTGATCACCCGCGTCCCTGTCGTTGGGCGAGGGCTTGGCTGCCGACTGCTCCATAGGCTTCACAGTCGGTGATCCAGGTTGTCGGCTGGTCGGGGAGCCTACGGAGCATGCCGGAGGATGCTGAGCACGGCGAGGAGGGGGCGCCCAACATCCCGGCCGGCGCGACCGCGATCGGCGGCAGTTCCCGCAATTGGCGAGCCAGGACAAAACGGCGCTATATCAGACAAACGGCCGGCCGTCAGCTCATTGGTGCGGGGGTTAGCTCGAATGTGTGATGGGCAGCACACCAACTAGGTAAAGACCTCATCAAATAGTTTGTGATACCGTTCACGAAACCCGGCGATGGAGCCGAAGGACCGCAGTACGGCGGTGCTTTGGCGAGAGGTGCGACCTCGGCCGGGCCCTACGCTCGTCCATGACGACACCCCCCAACCCGTCAGCGGAGTTGCCGCCATGCAATCGAATGACGCACGAATGCTCCTCCATACCGCCGTGCCCACGGCCGCCGTCGGTGTGATCGCCGTCGTTGTCGGTGCTGTGCTGGCCGGTGGCAAAGGGGCGATCGGCGCGGCATTCGGCGCGGTCCTTGTGATGCTCTTCATGGGCGGCGGGGTCGTCGTGCTGCAGCGGACCGCGAAGTCGTTGCCCCACTTGTTCCAGGCGATGGGCCTGATGCTCTACACGGTGCAGCTGCTGCTGCTTTTCACGTTTGTGGCCGTGTTCAAGCAGACCACGCTGTTCAATCACCGGGTTTTCGCCGGTGCGCTCGTCGCGGCAACGCTGACCTGGGCTGCTGCACAGGCCCGCGCGTACATGAAAGCCAAGATTCTTTACGTCGAGCCGGAATCGGCCGACGCCCGGAAGCCCGAGCCCGCGGGGTCGAAGGCGTGACGGGTGGGGCCGCAATACGTTTGAGCAGGAGCTCCTGCTATCGTCCGGTGCCAACTGAGGTATCGCGGGCGCAGGCCGCCGAGTTCCCGGGTTCCACGGGACGGAACCGGCAGCCCATGCAGCTGATGCCTGGCAGGCCACTCGGCTCGACGCCGACCAGCCGCCCCCACATTCGTAAGACCAGTCCAGTGCCGTCCCGCGGCTTCTTGCCGCGCCGACACATCGAGGTTGCCGTACCCATGCGCCAAGCTGAAGGAGCTCGCGGTGAGTGACGCAAAGATGCTCGCCTTCGAGACCGATTGCCACCTTTTTGATGGGTGCGGCTTCACTGAAGTGTCCCCTGGGCTGCACTCATTCGTCTTCAAGCCGCTCTTCCACGTGGGCGGCGTCGAGTTCAACAAGCCGATGATGCTGGCGCTGCTGAGCACGATCGTCGTCATCGGGTTCTTCTGGGCCGCCTTCAACAAGCCGAAGCTCATCCCCGGCAAGCTGCAGATGGTGGGCGAGGCAGGTTATGACTTCGTCCGCCGTGGCGTCGTTTACGAGACGCTGGGCAAGCGCGAGGGCGAGAAGTATGTCCCCCTCATGGTCTCGCTGTTCTTCTTCATCTGGATCATGAACATCTGGGCCATCATTCCGCTGGCCCAGTTCCCGGTGCCGTCGGTCATCGGATTCCCGGTAGCCCTCGCCTTGATCGTCTATGTCCTGTGGGTCAGCGTGACCTTCAAGCGGCACGGCTTCGTCGGCGGCTGGAAGAACATCGCCGGCTATGACAAGTCGCTCGGCCCGGTGCTTCCGGTGGTCATGTTCATCGAGGTCCTCTCGAACCTGCTGATCAGGCCGTTCACGCACGCGGTCCGGCTCTTCGCCAACATGTTCGCCGGGCACGTACTGCTGCTGATCTTCACCATCGCCACGTGGTACATGCTCAACGGCATCGGCATCGCGTACGCCGGCGTCTCGTTCGTCATGACCATCCTGCTGACGGCCTTCGAACTGTTCATTCAGGCACTGCAGGCCTACGTCTTCATCCTCCTGGCCTGCAACTACATTCAGGGCGCTCTCGCCGAGCACCACTGAGCAGCCAGCCCCCATCCGATAGGCGTCCGGTGGCCAACCCCCACCGGTCCGTGAAAGAGAAGGAAGAAACCGGCATGTCTGCTGCGCTCCAGACCCTCGCCCAGGGCGTCGAAATCAAGGGCAACCTCGGCTCCATCGGCTACGGCCTCGCGGCGATCGGCCCCGGCGTCGGCGTCGGCATCATCTTCGGTAATGGCACCCAGGCGCTGGCCCGTCAGCCTGAGGCCGCCGGCCTGATCCGTGCCAACCAGATCCTGGGCTTCGTCCTCTGTGAGGCGCTGGCCCTGATCGGTCTGGTCATGCCGTTCGTCTACCCGACGAAGTGATCGCGGCATACGTACCTGCCCGATTCGACGAAAGGCACTGATGTGATCGCCCTGCAGCTGGCCCAGGAGGAGGAGATGAACCCCCTCCTCCCGGCCCTCCCAGAGATCGTCATCGGCCTGATCGCTTTCGCGATCGTCTTCGGCTTCCTCGCGAAGAAGCTTCTCCCGAACATCAACAAGGTTCTGGAGCAGCGCCGCGCGGCCATCGAAGGCGGGATCGAGGAGGCCGAGGCGGCCAAGGCCGAAGCCCAGGACGTGCTCGAGCAGTACAAGGCTCAGCTCGCCGAGGCCCGGCACGAGGCCGCCCGTCTGCGCCAGGAGGCGCAGGAGCAGGGTGCCGCACTCATCGCGGAGATGCGTGCGGAAGGCCAGCGGCAGCGTGAGGAGATCATCGCCGCAGGTCACACCCAGATCGAGGCCGACCGCAAGCAGGCAGCGCAGACGCTGCGCCAGGACGTGGGCAAGCTCGCCACCGACCTGGCCGGCAAGCTCGTCGGCGAGTCCCTCGAGGACGTCGTCAGGCAGAGCCGCACCATCGACCGCTTCCTCGACGAGCTCGAGGAGAAGGCCGAGGCTGCCCGATGAATGGAGCGAGCCGCGAGGCACTGGCCTCCGCGCGCGAGCGTCTCGACGCGCTGACGGACAACACGTCCGTCGACGCGGCGAAGCTCGCCGAGGAGCTGGCCGCCGTCACGGGGCTGCTCGACCGCGAGGTGTCGCTGCGTCGGGTCCTGACCGACCCGGGGCAGGCCGGTGAGGCCAAGGCCGAGCTGGCGGCGCGTCTGCTGAGCAGCCAGGTCGGCGGCGAGACCGTCGACCTGGTCTCCGGCATGGTCCGTTCCCGCTGGTCACGCTCGCGCGACCTGGCGGACTCGATCGAGGAGCTGGCGAGCATCGCCGACCTCGTCGCGGCGCAGCGGACCGATGAGCTCGACGACGTCGAGGACGAGCTGTTCCGGTTCGGCCGGATCGTCTCCTCCTCGCCGGAGCTGCGGTCCGCGCTCACCGACCGTACGGCCACGGCCACCGCCAAGACCGAGCTGCTGCGCGGTCTGCTGGGCGGCAGGGTGAACCCGGTCACCGAGCGTCTTGTGGTGCGTCTTGTGACACAGCCGCGTGGCCGTAGCCTGGAGGGAGGGCTCGAGGCCCTCTCCAAGCTGGCCGCGGAGCGCCGGGGCCGATCGGTCGCGGTCGTCACCTCGGCGGTGCCGCTCAGCGACCGGCAGAAGCAGCGTCTCGGCGCTGCACTGGCGAAGCTGTACGGCCGGCAGATGCACCTGAATCTCGACGTGGACCCCGAGATCCTCGGAGGGATCTCGGTCCGGGTCGGCGACGAGGTCATCAACGGGACCATCGCGGACCGCCTCGAAGAGGCGGCTCGGCGGATGGCCGGCTGACCAGCCACCAACTCAACAGCCCAGCTTAAGAAAAGTACTGTTAGCGGCCCGAGTTGGGCCGTAGTCGCAGTGACATCTCCGGGGGTGACCCCCGGTACCCCCAGAGAACACTTCGGGCCCAACAAGGAGAGCAGGGAACCCAGATGGCGGAGCTCACGATCCGGCCGGAGGAGATCCGGGACGCACTGGAGAACTTTGTCCAGGCGTACAAGCCGGACGCGGCCTCGCGCGAGGAGGTCGGTACGGTCAGCGTTGCCGGCGACGGCATCGCGAAGGTCGAGGGTCTTCCCTCGGCCATGGCGAACGAGCTGCTGAAGTTCGAGGACGGGACCCTCGGTCTCGCCCTGAACCTCGAGGAGCGCGAGATCGGTGCGGTCGTCCTCGGCGAGTTCAGCGGCATCGAGGAGGGACAGCCGGTCACGCGTACCGGTGAGGTCCTCTCCGTCGCGGTCGGCGAGGGCTACCTGGGTCGTGTCGTCGACCCGCTGGGCACCCCGATCGACGGCCTCGGCGAGATCGAGACCGAAGGCCGTCGCGCCCTTGAGCTGCAGGCTCCCGGCGTCATGGTCCGTAAGTCGGTCCACGAGCCGATGGAGACCGGCCTCAAGGCCGTCGACGCCATGACCCCGATCGGCCGTGGCCAGCGTCAGCTGATCATCGGCGACCGGCAGACCGGCAAGACCGCGCTGGCCGTCGACACGATCATCAACCAGCGTGACAACTGGCGTTCCGGCGACCCCGACAAGCAGGTGCGCTGCATCTACGTCGCGATCGGCCAGAAGGGCTCCACCATCGCGTCCGTGCGCGGCGCGCTGGAGGAGGCCGGCGCCCTGGAGTACACGACGATCGTCGCCGCCCCGGCGTCCGACCCGGCCGGCTTCAAGTACCTGGCTCCGTACACCGGCTCGGCCATCGGCCAGCACTGGATGTACCAGGGCAAGCACGTCCTGATCGTCTTCGACGACCTGTCGAAGCAGGCCGACGCCTACCGCGCCGTCTCGCTGCTGCTGCGCCGCCCGCCGGGCCGTGAGGCCTACCCGGGTGACGTCTTCTACCTGCACTCCCGGCTGCTCGAGCGCTGCGCCAAGCTCGGCGACGAGCTGGGCAAGGGCTCGATGACCGGCCTGCCGATCGTCGAGACCAAGGCCAACGACGTGTCGGCGTTCATTCCGACCAACGTCATCTCCATCACCGACGGCCAGTGCTTCCTGGAGTCCGACCTGTTCAACGCGGGCCAGCGGCCGGCGCTGAACGTCGGTATCTCGGTCTCCCGAGTCGGTGGCTCCGCCCAGCACAAGGCCATGAAGCAGGTCTCCGGCCGGCTCCGTGTGGACCTCGCCCAGTACCGCGAGCTGGAGGCGTTCGCCGCCTTCGGTTCCGACCTGGACGCGGCCTCCAAGGCCTCGCTGGAGCGCGGCAAGCGCATGGTCGAGCTGCTGAAGCAGGGCCAGTACGCCCCGTACTCCACCGAGAACCAGGTCGTCTCCATCTGGGCCGGCACCACCGGCAAAATGGACGATGTACCGGTCGCGGACATCCGCCGCTTCGAGCGGGAGCTCCTCGACTACCTGGGCCGGGAGCACAAGGGCCTGATGACGTCCATCCGCGAGGGCGGCAAGATGTCCGACGACACGCTGCAGGCGCTGGCCGACGCGGTCGCGAGCTTCAAGAAGCAGTTCGAGACCTCGGACGGCAAGCTGCTGGGTGAGGGCTGAGTATGGGCGCCCAGATTCGCGTATACAAGCGCCGGATCAAGTCCGTCACCGCCACGAAGAAGATCACCAAGGCGATGGAGATGATCGCCGCGTCGCGCATCGTCAAGGCGCAGCGCCAGGTGGCGGCGTCGACACCGTATGCGAGTGAGCTCACTCGCGCGGTGACGGCGGTGGCGACCGGCTCCAACACCAAGCACCCGCTGACCACCGAGGTGGACAGTCCGGTCCGCGCCGCGGTCCTGCTCATCACGAGCGACCGCGGTCTGGCCGGCGGCTACTCCTCCAACGCCATCAAGGCGGCGGACCGGCTCACCGAGCGGCTCACCGCGGAGGGCAAGGAGGTCGACACGTACATCGTCGGCCGCAAGGGTGTCGCCTACTTCACCTTCCGTGAGCGCCGGGTGGTGGAGTCGTGGACCGGCTTCACCGAGGGCCCGACGTACGCGGACGCCAAGGCGGTCGCCGGCCCGCTGATCGAGGCGGTCCAGAAGGACACGGCCGAGGGCGGTGTGGACGAACTGCACATCGTCTTCACCGAGTTCGTGTCGATGATCACGCAGACGCCGGTCGACGACCGGCTGCTGCCGCTGAGCCTCGACGAGGTGGCGAAGGAGTCGGGTCCGAAGGACGAGATTCTTCCGCTGTACGACTTCGAGCCGTCCGCGGAGGACGTCCTCGACGCCCTGCTGCCGCGGTACGTCGAGAGCCGTATCTACAACGCACTGCTGCAGTCGGCCGCCTCCAAGCACGCCGCGACGCGACGTGCGATGAAGTCGGCGACCGACAACGCCGAAGAGCTCATCAAGTCGCTCACGCGGCTTGCCAATGCGGCCCGCCAGGCCGACATCACCCAGGAAATCAGCGAGATCGTCGGTGGCGCGAGTGCCCTGGCCGACGCGACCGCGGGGAGTGACTGAGATATGACCACCACTGTTGAGCCGACCGCTCCTGCCGGCGTGGCCACCGGCCGCGTCGCGCGGGTCATCGGCCCGGTCGTCGACGTGGAGTTCCCCGTCGACGCGATGCCGGAGATCTACAACGCGCTGACCGTCCAGGTCGCCGACCCGGCCGAGGACGGCAAACTCAAGACGCTGACCCTCGAGGTCGCCCAGCACCTCGGTGAGGGCCTGGTCCGCGCGATCTCGATGCAGCCCACCGACGGCCTGGTCCGCCAGGCCACGGTCACCAACACCGGCAACGGCATCACCGTGCCGGTCGGGGACATCACCAAGGGCAAGGTGTTCAACACCCTCGGTGAGATCCTGAACGTGCCGGAGGCGGAGGCGGAGGTCACCGAGCGGTGGCCGATCCACCGCAAGGCTCCGGCCTTCGACCAGCTCGAGTCGAAGACCGAGATGTTCGAGACCGGCCTGAAGGTCGTCGACCTGCTGACCCCGTACGTCAAGGGCGGCAAGATCGGCCTGTTCGGTGGTGCGGGCGTCGGCAAGACCGTCCTCATCCAGGAAATGATCATGCGTGTGGCCAAGCTGCACGAGGGCGTTTCCGTGTTCGCCGGCGTCGGCGAGCGCACCCGTGAGGGCAACGACCTCATCGACGAGATGACCGAGTCCGGCGTTCTGGACAAGACCGCGCTGGTCTTCGGCCAGATGGACGAGCCCCCGGGCACCCGTCTCCGCGTCGCGCTGGCCGGCCTGACCATGGCGGAGTACTTCCGCGATGTGCAGAAGCAGGACGTGCTGTTCTTCATCGACAACATCTTCCGCTTCACCCAGGCCGGTTCCGAGGTGTCCACCCTGCTCGGCCGTATGCCGTCCGCGGTGGGCTACCAGCCGAACCTCGCGGACGAGATGGGCCTCCTGCAGGAGCGCATCACCTCGACCCGCGGTCACTCGATCACCTCGATGCAGGCGATCTACGTGCCGGCGGACGACCTGACCGACCCGGCCCCGGCGACCACCTTCGCGCACCTCGACGCGACGACGGTGCTCTCCCGGCCGATCTCGGAGAAGGGCATCTACCCGGCGGTGGACCCGCTGGACTCGACGTCCCGCATCCTGGACCCGCGCTACATCACGCAGGAGCACTACGACACGGCCAGCCGCGTCAAGGGGATCCTGCAGAAGTACAAGGACCTCCAGGACATCATCGCGATTCTCGGTATCGACGAGCTCGGCGAGGAGGACAAGCTCACCGTCCACCGCGCCCGCCGTATCGAGCGCTTCCTGTCGCAGAACACCCACGCGGCGAAGCAGTTCACCGGTCTCGACGGATCGGACGTCTCGCTCGACGAGTCGATCACGGCCTTCAACGCGATCGCCGACGGCGAGTACGACCACTTCCCCGAGCAGGCGTTCTTCATGTGCGGTGGCATCGAGGACCTGAAGGCGAATGCCAAGGAGCTGGGCGTCTCCTGAGCCCCGTGCTCGATGGTGTCGGGGGCGGGCCCGTCCCGCCCCCGACACCTCCGCCCGTTACTCTTTACACCCCAGTCTTTTTCTGGACACCTGCCACGGCAGGTGGAGACCCGAGGAGCCACGTTGGCTGCTGAGCTGCACGTCGAGCTGGTCGCCGCGGACCGCAATGTCTGGTCCGGCGAGGCCACCCTGGTCGTCGCGCGCACCACATCGGGTGATATCGGCGTCATGCCGGGCCACCAGCCACTGCTCGGTGTGCTGGAGTACGGCCCGATCACCATCCGTACAAGCGACGGCGGCACCGTCGTCGCCGCGGTGCACGGCGGCTTCATCTCCTTCTCCGAGAACAAACTCTCGCTGCTCGCAGAGGTCGCTGAGCTGGCGGACGAGATCGACATCGCCCGTGCCGAGCGTGCACTGGAGCGGGCGAAGGCCGACACCGACGCCGCCGCGGAGCGGCGCGCGGAGGTCCGGCTGGTGGCCGCGGCAGGGACCCGCTGAGCCGCACGGCGACACGGAACACCCTCAGCCGCGGACCGCACTGGATTCCTCCAGGGCTGTCCGCGGCTGAAGCAGATCAAGAGGTCATACTGGTCCGGTACATGAGGCGAGGAGGTCGGAGAAGATGTTCCTCGCGCTGATGGTGAGCTGCGCGGTGGTCGCACTCGTGCTGCTGGGGCTGTTCGTCTTCGGTCTGCGCCGCAGGCTCATCCAGCGCTCAGGCGGCACGTTCGACTGCAGCCTGCGCTGGAATGTTCCCTCGAGCGCGGACCCGGAGTCCGGCTCGGGCCCTGAGCGGGGAGGCAAGGGCTGGGTGTACGGAGTCGCCCGCTACAACGGTGACCGGATCGAGTGGTTCCGGGTGTTCTCGTACGCCCCGCGCCCGCGCCGCGTCCTGGAACGCTCCGCCATCGAGGTGCTCTCGCGCCGGGCCCCGCAGGGCGAGGAGGAGCTGGCACTGCTCTCCGACTCGATAATCCTCGGCTGTCTGCACCGCGGCACCCACCTCGAACTCGCGATGAGCGAGGACGCGCTCACCGGCTTCCTCGCCTGGCTCGAGGCAGCCCCGCCCGGCCAACGAGTCAATGTGGCCTGAATAAGAGCCGACGTGTCCCTGCCTCCGGCCGTACCTCCCTGCCACCGTCTCAGTGGCGGATGCCCAACTCCCGTGCCAGTACGGCCGCCTGCACCCTGCTTCGCAGCTCCAGCTTGGACAGCAGCCGGCTCACATGTGTCTTCACCGTGGCCTCCGCCATCGTCAGCCGGGCCGCGATCTCCGCGTTCGACAGGCCCTCGCCGAGGCACATCAGCACTTCCCGCTCCCGCCGAGTCAGCGCGTCCAGCACCGCTGGATCGGGGCCTTCCGGCGTCCGTACGGGCCGGGGCGCGGCGAACTCGGCGATCAGTCGCCGGGTCACCGCGGGAGCGATGATTCCGTCCCCGCGCGCCACCGTCCGTACCGCCTCCACCATGCCCGCCGCGTCGCTGTCCTTGAGCAGAAAACCGGCCGCCCCGGCGCGCAGCGCGCCGAAGACGTACTCGTCCAGGTCGAAGGTGGTCAGGACCAGGACATCCGCCAACCCCTCCGAGACCACCTGACGCGTGGCCGAGACCCCGTCGAGCCGGGGCATCTGGATGTCCATGAGGACCAGGTCGGGGCGGAGCTCGCGGGCCAGCCGGACGGCCTCCTCCCCGTCGCAGGCCTCCGCGGCGACCTCGATGCCCTCCGCGGAGCGCAGGATCAGCACCAGCCCGGCCCGTACGGCGGACTGGTCCTCGGCCACCAGTACGCGAATGGGCGGCTTCGGGGCCCGGGTGTTCCCGGGGGCCTGTGGCGCGTCCGTCATCGTGTCCTCTCTTCGTCCAGCGGCAGCACGGCCCGTACCTGCCACTGCTTCGTCCGGGAGGCCGACGGGCCCGCGACCGGGCCTGCCTCGAACTCCCCGCGGAGCAGCGCCACGCGCTCGCGCATGCCCGCCAGCCCCGCTCCGGAGCCGGGCGCCCGGGGGCCAGGACGGTCCCCGAAAGGGCTGGTGACCCGGACCGTCAGCGGGCCGGTGCCGAAGGGTTGTGCGGTGTGTGCGAGTTCCACGAGAACCTCTCCGGCGGCGGCGTGTTTGAGCGCGTTCGTCAGTGACTCCTGCACGATCCGGTACGCGGCCAGATCGACAGGCGCCGGGGGCGCGGGTGCGCCCTCCGGCCTGTCGTCGCGCAAGGTGAACCACTGGCCGCCGGCGGCGCCGCTCGTACGTGCCTGGGCAAGCAGCGCGTCGAGCCCGGCGAGCGTGGGGGCGGCGGCCGGCTCGTCCTGGGCGCCGGAGTCCCGGAGCAGCCCGATGAGCCGGCGCATTTCGGACAGGCCCTGCACGCTGTTCTCCCGGATGACGTTCAGCGCCTCGTCCGTGGCCTCGGGCCGGCCGATCGACAGCGCGGCGGTGGAGTGGATCGCGATCGCGGAAAGGTGGTTGGCCACCATGTCGTGCAGCTCGCGGGCCATCCGGGCGCGCTCGGCCATCACGGCCTCCCGGCGGTCCATCTCGGACAGCAGCGCGGTCTGCTCGGCGCGCAGCCGGGCGCTCTCCGTTGCGTCCCGCTGGTTGCGGAGGATCGCGCCGGTGGTGGCCGGGGCGAAGCTGACCAGGCCGGTGACCACACCGATCAGCAGGGCCTGTGGATCGCGGAACCACGCCAGGGCCGTGATGGTCACCGCGATGGTGATCAGGCCGGTGGTCACCGGGATCCGGCGCGCGGAGGCGGGGGAGCCGTAGACCACGGCCGCGTACATGATGTCGGTGAACATCAGCACCGTCGCGAGATTTCCGCTGATGAACTCGTCGGCGACGACGGTGACGGTGCCGATCAGCGTCGCGGTGCGGGGCGCGGTCCTGCGCAACAGCTCGGTGCCGGCCATGACGGCCAGCGGGAGGAGCGAGACCCAGCGGACTTCGGCCGCCCGGTTCCCCAGGGAATCCAGCCCCAGCGACCACAGGACCAGTCCGCTCAGCAGCCCGGTGAGCGCGATCATCACATCGTGGCGGTGCGGGCGGAGAAGGACGGTCACCGTCCCATCCAACAGGGTGCGCGGTGCCCGGCGCCTCGGCGTGCGGTCTATCGCCCGGTACATCGAAGGGTGCAGTCCCGGGTCGTCACTGCCGACGACGCGACGGGCCCGGTCCGCCGAGATGCTGGAGGGACTTGCCGGGAGAGGAACTCGCTGTGATCGTCGCCCTGATCATCGTCTGTGAAGTCGCCTTCTGGGTGCTGCTGGCCGGAGGACTGAGCCTGCGGTACCTGGCGAAAATGCCCCGCGCGGGCCTGGCGGTGCTGGCGTGCGAGCCGTTGCTCGAGGTGGTGCTGCTGGCAGCCACCGCGATCGACCTGAAGAACGGCGCGGAGCCGGACTGGAAGCACGGCCTGGCCGCCGTCTACATCGGCTTCACCGTCGCCATGGGCCACTACCTGATCAAGTGGGCCGACGGACACTTCGCGCACCGCTTCGCGGGCGGACCGAGGCCGAGCGGACCGCCGAAGTACGGGATGCCGCGCACGGTGCACGAGTGGCAGACCGCCGGCCGCTGGATCCTCGCCGCGGTCATCGCGATGGCGCTGCTCCAGGGCGCGATCTGGTACGTCGGGGACGACGGCGACACCGGCTCTTTGCGGACGTGGCAGACCAGGATGCTCTGGGTGATCGGCATCAACCTGATCATCGCCGGGAGTTACACGGTCCTGCCGAAGCGGGAGCCGGGCGGGGGCGCGTCCCAGGAGACGCCCCAGCCCCCGGAGAAGTCGCTGCGCTAGCGGCTCCCGGCCCCGATTCCGTATCCCGGCGGGCGGTGTCGCGGGGCAGCGGTTCCCGCCCGGGGTGTACCCGCGGCGGGGCGGGCGCCGGGTGCGTCAGCGGTTCTCGCCCGGGACCCAGAGGATGTCCCCGACCTCCCTGTTCGCCGTCCTCGCCAGGATGAACAACAGGTCCGACAGCCGGTTGAGATACGTCGCGGTGAGCGGGTTCATGATGTCGGCGTGCATCTCCAGCGCCGCCCATGTGGACCGCTCCGCGCGCCGGACCACCGTGCACGCCTGGTGCAGCAGCGCGGCGCCCGGCGTGCCGCCCGGGAGGATGAAGCTGCGCAGCTTCTCCAGGTCCTCCAGGAAGCGGTCGCAGTCCGCCTCCAGCTTGTCGATGTAGCCCTGCTCGACACGCAGCGGCGGGTACTTCGGCTCCTCGACCACCGGGGTGGCCAGGTCGGCGCCGACGTCGAACAGGTCGTTCTGCACGCGGACGAGGACCTTGACGAGGGGCTCCGGCAGCTCCCCCAGGGCGATGGCCACGCCGATCGCGGCGTTCGCCTCGTTCGCGTCGGCGTACGCCGCGATCCGCGAGTCGGTCTTCGTGGTGCGGCTCATGTCACCGAGGGCGGTCGTGCCGTCGTCCCCGGTACGGGTGTAGATGCGCGTCAGATTGACCATGTTCCCGAGCCTAGTCACGCCCCGGCTCTCCGGAAGAGCCGTGTGCCGTCTGTCACGGAGACGGCGGTCGGCGCGGCGGCCGTCAGGGCCCCGTACAGCAGCGTCGGTACCGGCGCAGTCGCCGGTGGAGGCCGCCCGGAGCGGCCGGACAGCGGCGGCGACGGCACGGCGTATATCCGCGCTGTCGAGCCCCGTGATTCAACAACCGTGTGGGCGACCCTGTCCGGCTCCCGCCTCCGGCCGTGGCGCACACACTCTCGACGGGTTGTGTGCAGGGGATTTGTAGAGCACCCGGATCGTCCGCTACGCGGGCTCGGCGCTGTTGTGAGCGCAGCGGGACGTGGAAGAAGCACAGCGTCACGGCTGTGGTGCCGGGCTCGTCCAAGGCGTACACCGGCGTACACCACCGTCATCTCCGCCTCCTGCAGCGACCGGACAGTCACGGCTACGGCTGGGGGAAGGAGGGCGACTTGGCGCGGACGGAAGTTCGTCGGGACTGTGATGTCCGCCATTTGGGATGTGACGCGTGCCTCTTAGCGCCCAACTGCCACCTCACGAGCGCTAAGGTCCGCCGGAGAGCGTAAATGAACAGGGCGTGAAGGGGACAGCAGTGGCCAGGAAGCTCGCCGTCATCGGAGCCGGACTCATGGGGTCCGGCATCGCTCAGGTCTCGGCCCAGGCGGGCTGGGACGTCGTGTTGCGCGACGTCACCGACCAGGCGCTGACCCGTGGCACCGACGGCATCAAGGCGTCGTACGAGAAGTTCGTCTCCAAGGGCAAACTGGACGCCGCCGACGCCGAGGCCGCGCTGGGCCGCATCACCACCAGCACCGATCTCGGGGCCGTGGCCGACGCGGACATCGTGGTCGAGGCCGTCTTCGAGAACATCGAGGTCAAGCAGGAGATCTTCCGCAGCATCGAGGGCCTGGTGAAGGACGAGACGATCCTCGCCTCCAACACCTCCGCGATCCCGATCACCAAGATCGCGGCGGTCACCGGCCGTCCGGAGAAGGTCGTCGGCACGCACTTCTTCTCGCCGGTCCCGATGATGCAGCTCTGTGAGCTCGTACGCGGCTACAAGACCAGCGACGAAACCCTCGCCGCCGCCCGCGAGTTCGCCGAGAGCGTCGGCAAGACCTGTGTCGTCGTCAACCGCGATGTGGCCGGGTTCGTCACCACCCGGCTGATCTCGGCGCTGGTCGTCGAGGCGGCCAGGCTGCAGGAGTCCGGCGTGGCCTCCGCGGAGGACATCGACATCGCCTGCAAGCTGGGCTTCGGCCACGCCATGGGGCCGCTGGCCACCGCGGACATGACCGGCGTGGACATCCTGCTGCACGCCACCAGCAACATCTACACCGAGACACAGGACGAGAAGTTCGCACCTCCGGAGAGCATGCGCCGGATGGTGGATGCCGGTGACATCGGCCGCAAGAGTGGGCAGGGCTTCTACAAGCACTGAGGATCCGTCAACCAGAGGGTCACCCTTGCGGGTGAATTCGGTATCGGTTCGCTTACAGGCGGCAACTTTGCCGTGTGAGAGGCAGTCAGTTCTGTAGACGTTGACCAGGTAACGCACCACTTCCGGGGAGCGCATATGCACATCAGGGGCGACCATGTCGAGCTGGTCGTCGGGGGCCGCCTCGACGTCCGCAGCGCGGCGGACGCCCGTACGGTCCTGCACGCCGCGGTCGACTCCGGCCGCGGCGACCTCGTGCTCGACCTGAGCGAACTCGACTCCTGGGACGCCACCGGGCTTGGCGTGATCATGGGCGCCCACCGGCGTGCGGGCCGGGCGGGCCGCAGACTCGTCCTGCGCGGCGTACCACCCCAGATGCAGCGTCTCCTGGTGGCCACCCGGCTGCACCGCATTCTCGCCATCGAGGGCGGCATCGAAGCCGAGTCGCTGCCCCGGGTCTGAGTACGCCCGGGGCGCGGCACCCGATCCGGGCAGCCGCCGCGATCCTCACAAATCTGTGACGTTCCGGGCGCCGGGGTACCCCCCGTATTTCATGGATACTCTGTGAAGGTCTAGGGTTCGGCTGCCCGTCCCACACACCGATGGCCCGGACGGGCACCGGACCGGAAGCGACGGCTGGGGCTACCACCCGGCCGAAGGCTGGGGAAGTGCTGACAGGCCGGGAGGGCAGACGGCACGCGACCCGGATCTGGGGGGCTTTGAGCATGGACCCGAACAACCGGGGACCGGAAGAGTACGGCCATGACGACGACCGCTTCGACGAACGCAGCGAGACCGGCGCACGAACCCCGCGCCCGGACCGCGAGCCCATGACATCCGCTCTCGGGCCCGGAGACCGGGACGGCGGCAAGGGGCCCGGCCTCGCCCGCACCGTCCAGCTCGTGACGGGCGAGTACCTGCTGACCGTCAACCCTGTCGACGGCAGCGAGATAGAGCCCTGCCCGCCCGGCGAGCACCCGGGCCGGCCCGGACGCACCGGCACCGAGGAGCGCGCCGCGCTGCGCCGCGCCTCCCTGCCGCCCGTACCGGCGGGTCCCGCCGTGCCCGAGCTCCCGCTGCTGGAGCGCGGGGAGGAGCGCGAGCGGCTCGCCCGGCTCATCTCCCGCGGGCGGTCCGTGCGGGTCACCGGGCCCTCCGGCTCCGGCCGCACCGCCCTGCTCGACGCCGTCGCGGCGGACTGCGCCGACCTGGCCCCCGACGGTCTCGTCCGGCTGTCCGGTTGCCACCGCACGCCCAACGATCTGCTGTACGAGCTCTACGCCACCGTGCACCACGCGCCGCTGTACCGGCCGGACCGCGCGGAGTTGCTGGAGAGCGTTCACGAGATCGGGGCGGTCGTCGTTCTCGACGACATCGAGTTCGGCGGCAGCGCCCTCGACGAGCTCCTCGGCGCCACCCCCGAGTGCGCCTTTCTGATTTCGGCCACGCCCGATGTCGCGGCACCCTCAGCCGACTCGCACCTCGAGGAGCTCTTCCTCGGCGGACTCGCCCGCACCACGTGCCTGGAGCTGCTGGAGCGGGCCGTGCGGCGCCCGCTGAGCGACGAGGAGGCGGCCTGGGCGGCGGATCTGTGGTTCGAGTCCGAGGGGCTGCCGCTGCGCTTCGTCCAGGCCGGGGCGCTGCTCCGGCAGCGGGACGCTCTGCGCGCCGACCCCGGCGCCTTCGACGAGTACGGCATGTATGCCGAGCAGCCCGCCGACGCGCCGTTCGACGCGGACGGGCACGACGTACCGGTGCCGACGCTCGCCGAGGGGGCCGCTCCCGCCGCGCTGCTCGCGTCCCGGCTGAGCGAGGCGGCGCGCGAGACCCTGCGCTTCGCCGTGGCGCTGGCCGGCGAGTGCCCGCACCAGGCACATCTGCCGGCGCTCGCCGGGGACACCCACGCGGACGCCGCGGTCGGCGAGTTGCTGGGCTGCGGACTGCTCGCCCCGGTCGGGGCGCACTACCGGCTCGCGGCGGGGGTCGCGGCCCAACTGGAGGCGGCCGGGTACGCGGACGACACCGCCGGGCACGCCCTCGGCGCCGCGCAGCACTACGCCTGGTGGGCCGGGCACCCGTCCGTGACCGCCGAGCGGGCCGCCGTCGAGGCCGACGCGATTCTTGCCGCGATGGCCGCCCTGGTGAGCGGTGGGGACACAGGCCATCCGAGCGCGGCCGTGCTGCTGGCCCGTACGGCGGCGCCCGCGTTCGCCGCGGCGCTCAGCTGGGGCGCGTGGGAGCGGATGCTGCGGCACGGCCAGGAGGCCGCCCGGCTGTCCGGCGACGTCGCCGAGGAGGCGTACTTCCACCACGAGTTGGGCATCCTGGCGCTCTGCACCGGCGCTCTGGACCGGGCGCGGGCCGAGCTGGAGGCCTCCAGCGCGCTGCGCGGCGCGCTCGCCGACCGGAACGGCGCCGTCGCCGGCCGCCGTGCGCTGGCACTCGTCGCGGACAAGTCCGGCGCCTTCTCGCACGGCGCGGGGGGTACGGGCGCGGGTGAGGAGACCTCGGACGCCCGTAGCGACCAGTCGGCTTCACCGCCCGGCGGGGTGCTCGCGCGCCCGGGCTCGGACGAGGCGGCCACGGTCGTCACCCGGCAGCCCGCGGCCTCGGGCGGCGGCCTTGGGAAGCGGCTCGGGATGCGCCGTACGGTCATCGGCGGGGCCCGGCGCAATGTGGTCGCGGCGGGCGCCGGCGCGCTGCTGGCGGCCGTGCTCGGCACCGTGGTCACCCTGGGCGCCACCTCGGGCGGCGACGACGGTCCGCCGGACAGGGTGGAGTCCGAGCAGTCCGCGAGCGAGGAGGACGGGGGCGACGGGATCACCGCCGACAAGCCGCCGGTGCGGCGCGCGACGAACCGGCCGCAGCAGCCGGGGGAGAGCGGTGCGCCCGGCACGTCCGGCACGCCCGGGACCGGCGACAGCGATGACCTGTCGGGGGAGGCGTCGGAGGGCGGCAGGCCCAGCTCGTCGAAGCCGGGGGAGCCCGATGACCCGGACGACCCGACGAGGCCACCGTCGCCGACCAGGACGTCGAAGCCGACGAAGCCCCCGGCAACCCCGTCGAGCACTCCGCCCAGCTCCACGCCGTCGGGCTCCCCTTCGTCGAGCACCAGCCCGACCGCGCCCAGCGGTGACACGTCCAACACCGCGAGCGGCTCCGCGCCGAGCAGCCCGGACAGCGGCGGACCAGCCACCAGCAGCGCCCCGGCGTCGGGCGGCGGTTCCGGTACGGGTACCGGTACGGGATCGGCCCCGGTCGCCTGACCGGGGCCGCCACGGAAGCTGCGGTGCGTGACTCGCCTCGTAGGAGTTGTCTCGTAGGAGTCGCGTCGTAGGAGTTCCGGGGCCTCAGAAGAGGCGGAGCTTGTCGTCCTCGATACCGCGCAGCGCTTCGTAGTCGAGGACGGCACAGCCGATGCCGCGGTCGGTGGCCAGCACGCGTGCCTGCGGCTTGATCTCCTGAGCCGCGAACACACCCTTCACCGGGGCCAGATGCGGGTCCCGGTTGAGGAGTTCGAGGTAGCGGGTGAGCTGCTCGACCCCGTCGATCTCACCGCGCCGTTTGATCTCCACGGCCACCGTCGTACCGTCCGCGTCCCGGCACAGGATGTCCACCGGGCCGATCGCGGTGGGGTATTCACGCCGAATCAGTGAGTAGCCCTCTCCCAGTGTTTCGATCCGGTCGGCCAGCAGTTCCTGGAGGTGCGCCTCCACGCCGTCCTTGATCAGGCCGGGGTCGACCCCGAGCTCGTGCGAGGAGTCGTGCAGCACCTCCTCCATGGTGATGATGAGCTTCTCGCCCGCCTTGTTCACCACGGTCCAGACATCTCCGTCCCCTTCCTTGAGGGTGCAGGGCGGGGACATCCAGTTGAGGGGTTTGTAGGCCCGGTCGTCCGCGTGGATGGAGACACTCCCATCGGCCTTCACGAGGATCAGACGGGGTGCTGACGGGAGGTGGGCCGTGAGCCTGCCCGCGTAGTCCACGGAGCAGCGGGCAATGACGAGACGCATGGTCGGCAACGCTACTCGACCGGGCACGGTCCACGCGATTCGCCCTGGATGAACCTGTTCGGCCGTGGCCGGTTGTATCCCTCTTCGCCTGGTGCGGCCGCCGGGCCAGGCTTAACGTTTATGCGGGAAGTTGTCGAGCGAGCACGCTGAGTCGCCGCGGCTTCCCTTCCCTGCCCGTAAGACCCCGTTCCCGGGGTCGCGAGAGGAGAACTCATGTCGCTCGACGTCTCACCGGCCCTGCTCGAGAAGGCCGAGCGAGGCGAGGTCGATGAAGCGGAATTCGTCGACTGCGTCCGGACCTCCCTGCCCTTCGCGTGGGAGATGATCAGCTCTCTGGTGGCTCAGCTCAAGGTGGACGGCGGCGACTTCGCCGACAACCAGGTGCCGCCGCCGGACGAGCAGGCACGCGGCCAGCTGCTTCGCGCGCTGGCGAGCGACGCGATACGTGGTGCGCTGCAAAGGCACTTCGGAGTACGGCTGGCATTCCAGAACTGCCACCGGGTCGCGGTCTTCCCGCTCGCCCCTGCGGCGGACGAGCGACTGGCCCGTTTCACATCCGTACGGGGACAGCTGCTCAACCAGTCACCTCAACTCCGGGACTGCTGAGGCGTCGGCCGCCGCTCCGCAGGCGGGGGGAGGTACACCAGTGCGGGAGCGGCGGCCGACGGGCACCATCAGCAGAGCAGCGGGAGGACCTCGCTCCCCAGCCGCCGGACGTTCTCCACGGTGGCCATGAGGTCGCCCGTGCCCTCGGCCAGCAGAGCGAAGCGGCTGACACCGGTGCGCTCCGCCGTGGCCGCCAGCCGGTCGGCGCACAGCCGGGGCGGTCCGACCGGATGGAGCGCGCTCAGCAACTCGGTGTACGCATAGGGGTCGCGCATCCCCCGCGTCCTGCCGTCGACGGTGACATGGGCGCCCAGACCCTGGTGGAGCCAGCCGGGCATGGCCTTGGACAGGGCCTCGGCCGCGGACTGCCGGGCGTCGGCGATCTGCACCACTCCGGCCGAGACATGCCCGGCGGCCGCGACCTCTTCGGGTGAACGTCCGGCCGCCAGTGCGGACTTGCGCCAGAGGGCGACCATGTCCGCCTTCTCCTCGTCTCCGCAGTGCATACCCAGCAGCATCGGCAGCCCTCGCTCCGCGGCGAGCCGGATGCTCCCGGGGGAGGTGCAGGCGACCACCACCGGGGGGCCTTCCGGGGCCTCCAACAGCTCGTCCGCGCGCGGCACGACCGGGACTTCGCGGAAGGAGAAGCGCTCGCCGTCCGCGCCGACGCGGGGCTCCCGCAGCCAGCGCAGCAGCAGGTCGAGGGACTCGGGGAAACCGGTCTCGTACGCCTCCAGGCCCGCGCCGAAGACCTCGAGGTCCACCCAGGGCCCGCCGCGGCCGAGGCCCAGTGTGAACCGGCCTCCGGAGGTGAGGTGCAGCAGTGCCGCCTGCTCGCCGAGCGTCACCGGGTGCGTGGCCGGCAGCACACTGACGGCCGTGCCCACACCGATCCGGCGGGTGCGGCCGAGCAGCAGGGCTGCCAGGGTGACCGCCGAGGGGCAGACGCCGTACGGCACGAAGTGGTGCTCGGCGAGCCAGACCGAGTCGAGCCCGGACTCCTCCGCGACTTCAGCGGACCGCACCGCGCGGTGCAGCGCCTCCCCCGGTCCCTGGCCCGGGAACTGGGCGGCCAGTACAAAAGCTCCTACACGCATCGCCTTCTGCCTCCTCGCGGCCGACGCGGCACCCCCTTACTGGCAATAACGCCTGACACGTGCCAAAGGCACGGCCTCTCGAGAAGTTTTGCGGATTATCAGGGGTATCGCGGGGTTCGCCGGAGGTGTGCCGTCATCGGGTGTGCCGTCACCCATGCGCCCGGCGCGTAGGCTGGACGCCGCAAACCGACCCCTGACTGTGCGCGAGGTGCCCCGTGTCTCCGCGTCGAAACCGCCCGCGCGGCGGCGACAACTTCCCTCCCGGCGGCGAGGGTGACGGCGACCGCTACGGCCTGGAGAGCACGGAGTGCTGGCAGGGCGAGGAGTGGGTGGTGCGCCGGATCGGCGGCGGCTCCGCGGCGAAGCACTACCGCTGCCCCGGCTGTGACCAGGAGATCCCGCCGGGCGTCCCGCACGTCGTCGCCTGGGCCCGGGAGGGCCGGGTCGACGACCGGCGGCACTGGCACCGGGCGTGCTGGAACGCGCGGGACCGCCGCACCACCCGGGTGCAGCGGTCCCGTAACGCACCGCGCCACTGAGCCGCCGGGGCCTCAGGGCGCCGCCCGGGGCCTCAGCGCGACGCCGAGGCCTCAGGGCATGATCCTCCGGTCAGACGTCGCGCTTCTCCAGCAGGGCGAAAGCGGCGACGAGCGCGGCGGCCGTCACGCCCACGAGGATCCAGAGCAGATGCCAGCCGGTGCCGTCCCCGCCGTCGATCGGGATGCGGTAGAGCGTGGCGAGCCCGTTCAGCGGTGAGTACTCGATCAGCTTCTCCCGCACCTTCTCCAGGCTCTCCGTCTGCATGAACAGTGCGAGCAGCAGCGGCAGCAGCACGGCGCCGAGCATCGCGGTGATGGCACCGGCCGAGTGCCGCAGCAGCGAGCCCACGGCGAGCGACAGCAGGCCGAGCAGCGCCACGTACAGTCCGGCGCCGAGTGTCGCGCCGAGCCACTCGCTGCTGGTGGCGATCACCTCGCCGCCCACGACCGACTCCTTGGGGATCGTGGCGAACTCCCCGGGGGGACGGCCGCCGAGCATCGAGGAGTGCATCAGCGCCGTCAGACCGGTCGCCACGGTCGTCATCACCAGGGACAGCAGGAAGAAGACGACCGATTTGGCGAGCAGCACCCGTCCGCGTGAGGGGCAGGCGGTCAGGGTCGTACGGATCATGCCGGTGCCGTACTCGGAGGTCACCACCAGCACCCCGAGCGTGATGATGCAGATCTGACCGAGTATCAGACCGAAGAAGCCGCCCGAGAGGAGCGGCACGGTCTGCTCGGCGCCCTGGAGGCCGACCCCCGTGAGGAGCCCGATGCCGACGACGAGCAGGAACATGGTGCCGAGCGTCCACATCGTGGAGCGCACCGTCCGGATCTTGGTCCACTCCGAGGCGAGCGCGTGGCCGATGTGCGTACGGCGGACGGGGATCGGTGAGGTGTAGCCGCTCCCGAACTGCTGCTGCGGTGGCTGCTGCTGCGGACTCGCGGCGTACGGCTGCGCCGGCGGCTGCTGCTGGGCGTGCGGGGGTGTCTGCGGCGGCGCCTGCGGTGGCGTCTGCGGGGGCATCGGAGTCGGGCCCTGCTGCTGGTACGGGGTCGTCATCGGGTGTCCTCGCTGTCACGCTTCGTCGAGTCGGGGGCAGCGGCGGGCGCCGGAGCGTCCTGCGGCGCGGCTGCGGCCGGGGGAGCGGCGGGCGCGGGCTGTGCACCGGCCGGGGCGTCGGGCCGCGGCGGAGCCGGCCAGGCCGACTGCGGCTGGGCGTACGGGTTCGGCCCACCGGGACCCGGCGCGGCGTTCGGCGCGGCACCCTCCGGCGTGGCGTAGGGGGGCTGAGGCCCGCCACCCGGCTGGGCGTACGGCGCCGGGCCGCCGGGCTGCGGCGCGAAGCCCCCCTGCGGCGGTGCGAACCCTCCCTGCGGCGGAGCGAAGCCCCCCTGCGGCGGGGCGAAGCCCCCCTGCGGCGGGGCGAAGCCCCCCTGCCCGCCGTGCGGCTGCTGCCCGTAACCCGGCGCGCCCTGTGGCGCGTAACCGGCCTGAGGCTGCGACTGCAGGCCGGAGCGCTGGTCCTGGGTCGAGCGGTAGTCCACCGCGCCCTGCGTCATCTGCATGTACGCCTCCTCCAAGGAGGCCTGGTGCGGCGACAGTTCCCACAGGCGGACATCCGCGCCGTGCGCGAGGTCGCTGATCCGCGGCAGAGGCAGGCCGGTCACCCGCAGCGCCCCGTCCTTCTCGGGCTGCACCTGTCCGCCCGCCTCGCCCAGGGCCGAGGCCAGCTTCTCCCGCTGCGCGGAGTCGCCGTCCGGGGTCCGGACCCGGGCGTAATCGGCCGAGTTGTGCGAAATGAAGTCCTTGACGCTCATGTCGGCCAGCAGTTGGCCGCGCCCGATCACGATCAAGTGCTCGGCGGTGAGCGCCATCTCGCTCATGAGATGGCTGGAGACGAAGACCGTGCGGCCCTCCGCCGCCAGCTGCTTCATCAGGTTCCGCACCCAGAGGATGCCCTCCGGGTCCAGGCCGTTGACCGGCTCGTCGAAGAGCAGCACTTGCGGGTCGCCGAGCAGCGCCGCCGCGATGCCGAGCCGTTGCCCCATGCCGAGCGAGAAGCCGCTGGACCGCTTCCTCGCCACCTCGTGCAGTCCGACGACGCCCAGCACCTCGTCGACCCGGCGGGCCGGGATGCCGGACAGCTGCGCCAGCGACAACAGATGGCTGCGCGCGCTGCGGCCACCGTGCACCGCCTTGGCGTCGAGCAGCGCCCCCACGTGGCGCGGCGCGTTCGGCACCCGGCGGAACGGCAGGCCGCCGATCGTCACATGTCCGCTCGTCGGCCGGTCCAGGCCCAGGATCATGCGCATCGTGGTGGACTTACCGGAGCCGTTGGGCCCCAGGAAGCCGGTGACGGTACCCGGCCGCACCTGGAACGACAGGTTGTACACGGCCGTCTTGGCGCCATAGCGCTTCGTCAGGCCGATTGCCTCGATCATTCGACGTCCCTTGACGGATGGAACGGGGACAAGGACTGATACTGAAGACCCCCGTAAGGGCTAGGAGGATACCGGGACGTTGACGGTTCCCGTTAAGCGAGACTGGACGGCGAATCGCCGAGGGGTGGCAAGTTCCCGTAGCGATACGGCTCCGCAGCGTCCAGCCCGTACGGCAGGAAGCCGGGCTGGGGCAGCACCCAGCCCTCCTCCCGGAAGGCCCGCCTGCCCTGGTCTCGCAGCTCCCGGTCGGCTCCTGCCCGCCGGACCCAGGTCCGCGCATCGGGCCCGAGCAGCTCACGCAGCCGGGGCGAGGCGTCGAGCAGCGCGCCGAGCAGCGCGCTCTGGTCCCCGCCGCCGGGCCGCGGGCGGCCGTCAGGACCGGCGAGCACCCCATAGGTACTGATGTAGAGGTACGCGCCGCCGAGCCGTTCCCCGGACGGCATCGTCATCGCGAACCGCTCGCCCGGCAGCATGGCCCTCCGGTAGCGGGGGATCTCGGTGGCGTCCACGGCCGCCAGCTGTCCGGGGTCCAGCCACGAGACGACGAACGCCGACTCGGTGTCCGGGTCCGGGTACGGGGTGCAGGCGACGTAGCCCCCGCGGCTGATGTGCCCGGAACAGCCGACCGCGATCCCGCGCACCCGTACCGGCACCATCGGTACGGCCGCGGACGGGCCGAGCCGGGCGAGTTTGTGAGCGATCTGCGCCGGGGAGGCGTTGCAGCCCACGGCCAGCACCGGGTGGCGCTGCTCCGTACCGGCCTGGCCCATGGCGTCGAGCGCCGCGTCCAGCCGCTGTGCGGGCTCCGGCCCGTCGACGTACCAGGCGCCCAGCCGGCGTCGCCGTACGAGCAGCGGCAGCAGCTCCCGGGCGGCCGGGAGCAGCACAGCGGGCTCGGTGACGGGCCGCCCGGGATAACTCAGGGGGTGCTCGGCCGGCACCTCTGAGTAGCCCAGCGCCTCAAGGCTTCGGTCTGCCACGGGAGCACCTCCGCGTCACGCGTCCCGCTGCCGCATGACGATCCAGCCGCCGATCAGCGCCGCCACCACCCACAGCACCATGATCGCGAAGCCGCCCCACGGCCCGTACGGCGCCGTGTCGTCCGGTGGTGTCACCACCTGCATGATCTTGCTGCCCGCCTGGTCCGGGAGATATTGGCCGACCTTCCGGGTGGCGTCGACATTGCCCAGGATGTTCGAGATCAGGAAGAAGAAGGGCATCAGGATGCCCAGCGCCAGCATCGGGCTGCGCAGCATCGCCGCGATCCCCATCGAGAACATCGCGATGAGGCCCATGTAGAGCCCGCCGCCGAGCACCGCGCGCAGCACCCCGGGGTCGCTGATCGAGGTGCGGTGGTCGCCCAGCAGGGCCTGGCCGAGAAACAAGGCGCCGAAGCTCGTCACGAATCCGACGATCAGCGCGAGGGCCGAGGCCACCGCGATCTTGCAGAAGAGGAAGGTGCTGCGCTGCGGGACGGCGGCGAGCGAGGTGCGGATCATTCCGGTGCTGTACTCGTTGGAGATGACCAGCACCCCGAAGACGATCATCGCCAGCTGGCCGAGGCCCATGCCCGCGAAGCTGACGAAGGTCGGATCGAAGGCGGCCCGGTCCTGTAGTGACATGTCGTCGAAGCCGATCCGGGACACGATGCTGATCAGCGCCCCCAGCGCGAGCGAGACGACCAGCGCCAGGCTCAGCGTCCACACCGTCGACCGGACCGACCTGATCTTCGTCCACTCCGACTGGAGAACCTGCGTCGCGGCCATCGGTCAGGCTTCCTCTCTGTCGTGCCGGCGGCCCGGTCCGCGCCAGTCGGCGCCCCAGCCGGCCCGCCGCGGTCCCACGGGTGTCCGGGCCGGCGGGGCCCCGACCTCGGTGCCGTTGTGCGCGTGGTACTCGACCGACTCGGCGGTCAGCCGCATGAACGCCTCCTCCAGCGAGGCCTTCTGAGGGCTCAGCTCGTGGAGCACCAGCCGGTGCTTCGCGGCCAGTTCACCGAGCCCGGCCGCGTCCGTGCCGTCCACCTCCAACGAACCGTCGGAGGAGGTCGCCGCGGTGATCCCGGCCTGGTGCAGCACATCGCGCAGCCGCTCCGGTTCGGGCGAGCGCAGCCTGATGTACGACCGGGAGTTCTGCGCGATGAAGTCGGCCATGGAGGTGTCGGCGAGCAGCCTGCCCTGGCCGATGACCACCAGATGGTCCGCGGTGAGAGCCATCTCGCTCATCAGATGGCTGGAGACGAAGACCGTGCGGCCCTCGGCGGCCAGCCGCTGCATCATGTGCCGGATCCAGTGGATGCCTTCGGGGTCGAGCCCGTTGACCGGCTCGTCGAACATCAGGATCTGCGGGTCGCCGAGCAGCGCGCCCGCGATGCCCAGCCGTTGTCCCATACCGAGGGAAAAGCCCTTGGCGCGCTTCCTGGCCACCGAGGTGAGGCCGACGATGTCCAGCACCTCCATGACCCGGCTGCGCGGAATGCCGTTGCTCTGGGCCAGGCACAGCAGGTGGTTGTACGCGCTGCGGCCGCCGTGCATCGCCTGCGCGTCGAGCAGCGCGCCGATGTACTTCAGCGGGTCGTACAGCTCGGCGTAGTGCATGCCGTCGATCCGCACGTCCCCCGCGGTGGGCTTGTCCAGGCCCAGCATCATCCGCATCGTGGTGGACTTGCCGGCGCCGTTCGGACCGAGGAAACCGGTGACCGCCCCGGGGCGTACGGCGAAGGTCAGCCGGTCGACGGCCAGCGTGTCGCCGTACCGTTTCGTCAGCCCCTCGAGCTCGATCATTCCCACACGCTAAGAGGACACCGTGCCTCTCGCCACCGGAGCGTTTCGACGCACGAGCGCCCCGCACCACCGACGGTGGCGGCGCGGGGCGCTCGTAGCGTCCGGTCGGGCGGAGTCCGGGGGACTCAGCGGGTCTGCTGGGCGGGGACGCCGTGCGAGACCGGCTCCTCCTCCGGCGTGCCGGCCGCGGCAACCGCCGCACCGGTCAGCGTCGCCAGCATCTCGCGGACGTTGGTCAGCTGCGCGTTGATGCTGTCGCGGCGGTTGGTGAGAGCCGCCAGCTCGCGCTCGGACTCGCTGCGGATCCGGTCGGCCTTGGCGTTGGCGTCGGCCACGATGTCCTCGGCCTGGCGCTGCGCGGTCTCCACCGTCTGGCGGGCCCGGCGCTCCGCGTCCGTACGCAGCTTCTCCGCCTCGAGGCGCAGCTGCTCGGCACGGTGCTCGATCTCGGCGAGGCGCTTCTCCGCCTTGGCCTGACGCGAGGCCAGGTCGCGCTCGGACTGCTCGCGGCGCTTGGCGAGGTTCGTCTCGAAGTCGGCGGCGGCCTGAGCGGCCTTGGCGCGGGTCTCCTCGAAGAGGGTGTCCGCCTCCTCGCGCTTGGACTGCGCGTCCTTCTGCGCGTCGGCACGCAGGCTGGAGGCTTCGCCCTTCGCCTTCTCGACGATCCGGACGCCCTCGTCCTCGGCCTTCGCCTTGCGGTCGGTGGCGAACGCCTCGGCGTCGTTGCGCACCTGCTGTGCGGCGGACTCGGCCAGCTCGCGGTGCTGATCGGCGGCCCGACGGGCCTCCTCGCGCAGGTCCTTGGCCTCCTCCTCGGCGAGCCGGAGGATCTTCTCGACCCGGGCGCCGAGACCGGCGTAGGACGGCTCCGAGTCGTTGACCTGGGCCTGGGCGTTCTGCGTTTCGAGATGCAACTCCTCGATGCGCTTTTCCAGAGCGGTGATACGAGCCAGTGCACTATCACGGTCGGCGACGAGCTTCGTGATGCGGTCGTCCACCTGCCCGCGGTCGTAGCCGCGCCGCACGAGCTCGAAGCCGAAGGGAGAGGAAGTGTCGCTCATGGGGTTCCTGTCGAAAGAGACCGGTGAGGTGATAGGGGGAATCCTAGGGGCGGGAGCGGCGTGTCATCGAGTCAATGCCGGTTTGATCTGGAGAATGAACCCCCTTTTGGGTGGCTTAGTTATCGGACTGCTTACCACTCGAACGGGTGGCGCCCGCCCCCGCGGCGGCCTTGACACCGTTCTCCTTGCCGCCGCCCGGTGTCTCGAATGACTCGAGCGCTTCCAACACGTCCTGGACCCGGGAGATCTCGGTGTTGATGTCCTCGCGGCGGCGCACCAGCACCTCGAGTTCCCGCTTGCCCTCGTCGACCGTGCGCTGGGCTTCGTCCTGCGCCTCGGCCCGCAGCCGCTCGGCCTCCCGCAGCACCTCGGCCTTCTTCTGCTCGGCCTCCTTGAGCAGCCCCTCGGCCTTCTTCACCGCGGCGATCCGTACCTTGCTCGCCTCGCTGCCGGCGTCCGAGACCATCGACTTGGCCTTCTGCTCGGCCTCCGCGAGCTGGTCGTTCGCCGCCTTCACCAGCTTGTCCACCCGCTCGCCCGCGGACTTCAGCGCTTCGGCGGACTCCCGGCGGGCCCGCTCGTGCAGCTCCTCGACCTCGGCCTCGATACGGGTGCGCAGCTCCTCGGCGCGCTCCCTGGTCGCGGTGGCGTCCCGGCGCGCCTCGCCGAGCAGGGTGTCGGCGTCCGTACGGGATCGCTCCACCATCCCGTTGCCCTCGTTCGTGGCCTCGCTGACGATCCGTTCGGCCTCCTTGCGGGCGGCGCCCACCATCGTGTCGGCCTGCTTCTCGGCGGCCGCCGCCGCGCGCACGGCTTCCTCCTGGGCCTTGGCCACGAGCTGGTCGGCCTGCTCGGCCGCACCGCCCAGCCGCTTCGCCGCGCCCTCCCGCGCCTCGTCGAGCGTGCGGTCCGTCTCCTCCCGGGCCTCGCGGCGCAGCTGCTCGGCCGCCCGCTCGGCGTCGGCCTTGATCTGCTCGGCCTCGGCGCGGGTACGTGCCGCGAACTCCTGCGCCGACTGGAGAGTGTCAGCGGCCTCGGTGCGCAGCCGCTGTGCCTCGTAGGTGGCGTCGCCGACCAGGCGGTCGGACTCGGTGACCGCCTCGGTGATGAGCCGGTCGGCCTGCTCGGCGGCCTCGGCGCGCTTGCGGCCGGCGTCCTCGCGGGCCTCCGAGCGAAGCCGCTCGGACTCCTCGATCGCCTCCGAAACCGTACGCTCCGCAAGGGCCTTGGCCGCCTCGGCCTCCGCCTGGGCGTCGTGGCGGATACGGCTCGCGTCCTGCGACGCCCGTTCCCGCTCCGCGTAGGCGTCGGCGCGGACCCGGTCGGCCTCCTGCTGTGCCTCGTCGCGGGTGCGCTCCGCGGCGTGCTCGGCTGCCGACCGCAGTCCGGCGATCTCCTCCTCGGCCTGCTCGTGCAGCCCGTTGACCGAGTCCCGTACCTGCTGCGCCGTCTGCTCGGCGGAGGCGATGAGCTCCGAGGCGCGCCGCTCCGTCTCCTCGGTCAGGCGCTGCGCCTCGGTCTGTGCCTCCTCGGTGCGCTGGCGGGCCGAGGCGAGCAGTTCCTCGCTCTGCTCGCGGGCCTGCGACCGCTCCTGGTGCGCCTCCTCGCGGGCGTCGCCGAGCAGCTGCTCGGCCTCGCGGCGGCGGCGGGACGCTTCCTCCTGGGCGGCGGCCAGCGCCTCCGCGGCCTCGGAGCCGGTGCGTTCGGCGGCTGCCGCGGCCTCGGCCCGTACCCGGTCCGCGGTCTCCTGGGCCTGTGCCCGCAGCTCCTCGGCCTCGGCCGCGGCCTCGCTGCGCAGCCGTACGGCCACGGACTCGCCCTCGGCGCGGGCGTTCGAGGCGTCCGCGGCGGCTTCGTCGCGCAGTCGCTCCGCTTCGGTCTCGGCCTGCTGCTGGAGGGTGCGCAGCCGTTCGGCCGCCTCCGAGCGCAGCCGCTCGGTCTCCTCCGCGGCCTCCCGGCGCAGCCGTTCGGCCTCCGTACGGGCCTCGTGCAGCGCCTCTTCGGCGGCCACGACCCGCGTTTCCGCCTCGGAGTGCAGCCGGGCCAGCTCGTCGGCGGCCTCCGCGCGACGGTCCCGGGCAGCCTGCTCGGCCTCCTCGCGCAGCTGCTGGGCTTCCTCGGCCGCCTCTTCCGACGTCCGCCGGGTCTGGGCGGCGGCCTCGGCGCGGAGTTCTTCGGCCTCGGCGCGGGCCCGCTCGAGGGCGTCCTCGGCCTGCCGGCGCAGGGTGGTGGCCCGTTCGATCGCCTCGGTGCGGACGCGATCGCCCTCGGTGGAGGCGCTGTTGCGCATCTCCTCGGCGTCCGCCTTGGACTTGGCCAGCAGGTCCTCGGCGGAGCTGGCCGCCTCCTCGATCTGCTGGACGGCCTCGCGGCGGGCCTCGCCGCGGATCCGCTCGCCCTCGGCGACCGCTTCCGCGCGCAGCTGCTCGGCCTCGCCGCGCAGCCGGCGGGCCTCCTCCTGCAGCTCGACGGTCTTGGCGCGGTACTCCTTGGTGTCGTCCTTGGCGGCGCCCTTGAGCTGCTCCGCGCTGTCGAGCGCCTCGGCGCGCAGCCGCTCGGCCTCGGCCTCGGCCTCGTGCCGGATCCGCTCGGCCTCCGCGGACGCGGCGCCGGTGGTCGCCCGGGCGTCCTCGGACGCCTTGGTCAGCACTTCCTCGGCGCTGCGGGCGGCCTTGGCGAGCTGGGCCGCCGAGTCCTCGGCGACCTGGGAGCGGGCCGACTCCTGGGCCTCGGAGACCATCCGCTCGGCCTCGGCGCGCGCGTCGGCGCGCAGCTGCTCGGCCTCCGCCTTGACGGCTTCGGCCTCCTTGGTGGCCTCGGTGACCAGCCGCGCGATCTGCGCCTTGGCGGTACGGGTGCGCTGCTCGTTCTCCGACTCGGCGCTGCTGAGTCGCTTCGAGGCGGTGGTGGTGGCTTCCTCGCGCAGCCGGTCGGCCTCCGCGCGCGCATCGCGCAGCGCCTTCTCGGCCTCCTTCATCTGCTGCTCGGCCGCGCGGGTCAGCTCGGCCGCCTGCCGGCGGGCCTGGTCGGACTCGGTGGAGGTGGAGCTGCGCAGCTGCTCCGCGTGGTCGCTGGCCTCCTGCGCCTGTGTGGAGGCGGCGTTCAGCAGACGCTCGGCGTCCGTACGGGCCCGGCGCAGGATCGCCTCGGCTTCGCCACGTGCCGTCTCGGTCTCCGAGTGGAGCCGCTCGCGGGCCTGTTCGGCGAGGCGGTGGGCCTCGGCGCGGGCGGCGGCCAGAGCCTGCTCGGCCTCGGCGCGGGACTCCTCCATGAGCCGGCGGGCCTGCGCCTCGGTACGGGCGCGCAGCTGCTCGGCCCACGCCACGTTCTCGTTGACGTGCGACTCGACGGTCTGCCGGCGCTCGGCCAGCTCCTGGTCCAGGCGCTGGCGGCGGGTGACGGCCTCGGCGTGCAGCTCGGCTTCCAGCCGCGACTGCCGCTCCGCCTGGTCCTGGAGGAGGCGCTGGGTCTGGGCGCGGGCCTCGCGCAGCTCGCGCTCGGCGTCGGTGCGCAGCTGGTCGGCCTGGATCTGGGCATTACGGAGCAGCTGTTCGGCCTGGTAGCCGATGTCTGCACTGTCGAAGGCAGGACGGGACGCGAGGTTGCGGCGCGCCTCGTGCAGCTTGGCGCGCAGCACCTCGACCTGGTAGCCGAGGTCGTCGGCGTGCTGGACGGCCTTCTCCCGCTCGGTCTTCAGCCGCTCCATCTCGGCTTCGAACTTCGAGAGGTGGTCGTCAGCCTCGTAGCGGTCGTAGCCCCGCACTGCGCGGTCCCATCCGTCCCCTGGTCGCGTCGATACCGGCGCTCGTCCTGACCGTCCAGGCGCCGATCCGGTCTCCGATCTGCACAGTCCTTCTCTCGTACGCCCTGTTGTACGTGCCCATCGGAGAATGGTGTCAGATCATCGGCGAGGTGTGGGTCACAGCCCCCAACCCGAACCAGGCCGCGGCCACCCGGAGGGCGGCCCCGGCCACTCTACCGGCCTGGGGGGACTTCGGGGTCAGTGCCCGTTCTGCGATGTGGTGGCCGAGGTGACCAGCTCCGTGAGAACGCCGTGGCAGTCCTTGGGGTGCAGAAAAGTGATGCGCGAGCCCATCGAGCCGGTGCGGGGCTCGTCGTAGAGGACCCGGACGCCCTTGCTGCGGATGTCCGCGGACTCGGCGTCGACGTCCTCGGTGCCGAAGGCGATGTGGTGCACCCCCTCGCCGTTCTTCGCCAGCCACTTCGCGACGGTGGAGTCGTCCCGGGTGGGCTCCAGAAGCTGGAGGTAGGAGGCGCCGCCGTCCGACGTCTCGTTGATCTTGAGCATGGCCTCCCGGACACCCTGCTCCTCATTGATCTCGGTGTGGAACACCTCGAAGCCGTACGTGGCACGGTAGAACTCGACGGTCTTGTCGAGGTCGAAACAGGCAATCCCGATGTGGTCGATTCGCGTCAGCATGGCTCCAGTGCACCGCTCACACAGGTGGTTACGCAACGTGCGCGCGATCACAGTCGTGGACCGGTGACCGCAGCCTTACTGCTCAGTACATTGACGTAAACCCTCGTTCACTTCCTTCTCCCGAAGGGGCCGCACCATGACAGGTACGACCGGCACCACTTCCGTGATCGTCGCAGGAGCCCGTACGCCCATGGGGCGCCTGCTCGGGTCCTTGCGGACCTTCTCCGGAGCCGACCTCGGCGGTGTGGCCATCAAGGCCGCGCTGGACCGGGCGGGCATCGGAGGCGATCAGGTCGAGTACGTGATCATGGGCCAGGTGCTGCAGGCGGGCGCGGGCCAGATCCCGGCCAGGCAGGCCGCCGCGAAGGCCGGCATCCCGATGAACGTGCCCGCGCTCACGGTCAACAAGGTGTGTCTGTCCGGGCTGGACGCCATCGCGCTGGCCGACCAGCTGATCCGTGCCGGTGAGTTCGATGTCGTCGTGGCCGGGGGCCAGGAGTCGATGACCAACGCCCCCCACCTGCTGCCGAAGTCCCGTGAGGGCTACAAGTACGGCGCGGTGGAGATGCTCGATGCGATGGCGCTCGACGGGCTGACCGACTCCTTCGAGGGCGTCGCCATGGGCGAGTCGACCGAGAAGCACAACACCCGGCTCGGCATCGCCCGCGAGCCGCAGGACGAGATCGCCGCCCAGTCCCACCAGCGGGCCGCCGCGGCGCAGAAGAACGGCTTGTTCGAGGCCGAGATCACGCCGGTCGAGATCCCGCAGCGCAAGGGCGAGCCGGTGATCTTCTCGAAGGACGAGGGGATCCGCGCGGAGACCACCGCGGAGTCGCTCGGCAAGCTGCGGCCCGCCTTCGCCAAGGACGGGACCATCACCGCCGGCACCGCCTCGCAGATCTCCGACGGCGCCGCCGCCGTCGTGGTGATGAGCAAGGCCAAGGCCGAGGAGCTGGGCCTGGAGTGGATCGCCGAGATCGGCGCACACGGCAATGTGGCCGGGCCCGACAACTCCCTGCAGTCGCAGCCGTCGAATGCGATCGCGCACGCGCTGGGCAAGGAGGGGCTGACCGTCGGGGATCTGGATCTGATCGAGATCAACGAGGCGTTCGCCGCCGTCGCGGTGCAGTCAATGAAGGATCTTGGTGTTACCTCCGAAAAGGTGAACGTCAATGGTGGTGCCATTGCTCTGGGACACCCGATCGGGATGTCCGGTGCGCGGATCGTGCTGCACCTGGCGCTGGAGCTGAAGCGCCGCGGTGGCGGTACGGGTGCCGCCGCGCTGTGCGGCGGTGGCGGTCAGGGCGATGCGCTGATCATCCGGGTGCCGCAGAACGGCCGGAAGTAGCGGCCGGAATCAGCTGCCGGAAGCGGCGGCTGGACCAGCAGCTGCATGAGTGCGAGGAGCGGAGCATCCATGGCCGACGCTGACGTCCCCACCCTGGTCGAGCAGGCGCGGGAGGGCCGGCCCCGGGCCGTTGCCCGGCTGATCTCGCTGGTGGAGGGGGCGTCGCCGCAGCTCCGTGAGGTGATGGCGACGCTGGCCCCGCTGACGGGCGGGGCCTACGTCGTCGGGCTGACCGGATCCCCAGGGGTCGGGAAGTCGACCTCGACCTCCGGGCTGGTGTCCGCGTACCGCAGGATCGGGAAGCGGGTCGGCGTGCTCGCCGTGGACCCCTCGTCTCCGTTCTCCGGCGGCGCCCTGCTGGGGGACCGGGTGCGGATGAGCGACCACGCCTCCGACCCCGGTGTCTACATCCGGTCGATGGCGACCCGCGGCCATCTCGGCGGGCTGGCGTGGGCCGCTCCGCAGGCGATCCGGGTGCTGGACGCGGCGGGGTGCGATGTGGTGCTCGTGGAGACCGTGGGTGTGGGCCAGTCCGAGGTCGAGATCGCCTCGCAGGCCGATACGAGCGTGGTGCTGCTGGCCCCCGGAATGGGGGACGGGATCCAGGCCGCGAAGGCCGGGATCCTGGAGATCGGCGATGTGTACGTGGTCAACAAGGCCGACCGGGACGGGGCCGATGCCACGGCGCGGGAGCTCAACCACATGCTGGGGCTGGGCGTATCGCGCGCTCCGGGGGAGTGGCGCCCCCCGATCGTGAAGACGGTCGCCGCCCGGGGCGAGGGCATCGACGAGGTGGTCGAGGCGCTGGAGAAGCACCGGGCGTGGATGGAGGAGCGCGGGGTTCTCGGAGAGCGGCGTTCCCGGCGCGCGGCGCAGGAGGTCGAGACGATCGCGGTGACCGCGCTGCGGGAGCGGATCGCGTATCTGCACGGTGACCGGCGGCTGGGCGCGCTGGCGGAGCGGATCGTGGCCGGGGAACTGGATCCGTACGCGGCGGCGGACGAGCTGGTCGCGGGGCTCACCGAGAGCTGACGCGGTGCTGCGGTGCTGCGGTGCTGCGGTGCTGCGGTGCTGCGGTGCTGCGAGGGGACGGGGGCACATGGCCCCGGCCCCACGCAGCGTATACGGCGGCTGCCGAAAGATGGGCTGTTAGTTTATAGGTAAATCAAACCTCTGAA
>NZ_JBEXKU010000050.1:0-57693 GCF_040609575.1 Streptomyces sp. NPDC004647
CGCCGCTTCCGTGGCGCCGCCGGCCGCCACGACGCGGGCGGTCGGCGCGCAGGCCCGGACCCGCCCCGGCAGGTCGACGGGGATCCAGTCGCCGGAGAGCCAGACCTCGCGGAGCGCGTCCAGACCGGGGTGGGCGGCCGTGGCCGCGCCGTCGGGGTTCCCCAGGTGCTCGACGAGCATCCGCATCAGCGCGGGGACCGAGTTCCACAGGGTGACCCGGTGCTCGGCCATCAACTCCAGCCAGCGGGCGGGGTCTCCGAGCGCCTGCGGCTCCGGGAGCACCAGTGCGCCTCCGCCACCCAGCACGGCGAAGATGTCGGCGACGGAGAGGTCGAAGCCGAGGGCGGAGAGGCCCAGGGCGCGGTCCCCGGGTGTCACCGCGCAACGCTCGGCGAAGTCGGCGACGGTGTTCAGCACCGCCCGGTGGGACTCCGCGACGCCCTTCGGCGTGCCGGTGGACCCCGAAGTGTACAGCACGTAGGCCAGGTCGGCCGGGTCCTGTACGGGGGCCAGCGGCGCGTCGTCGCCGTCGGCGTCCAGATCGACCGCCAGCCCGACCGCACCGGAGGGCCAGGTACGGCTCTGGCCCTCCGGCGGGGTGAGCACGAGCCGGGTGCCGGAGTGCTCGAGCAGCCAGTCCTGCCGGCTCCGCGGCAGGTCCGGATCGAGCGGCAGGTAGGCGGCGCCGGAGAGGTGCACGGCGAGCACCGCGACGATCTGCTCGACGCTCTTCTCCATCGCGATCGCGACCAACTGGTTCGGAACCGCTCCGAGTTCGCGCAGCCGTCGGCCGACCCGGCAGGCGTGCCGGTAGAGGTCGCCGTAGGTGAGGGCACGGCCCGAGGCGATGACGGCCGTACGGTCGGGACGGGCCAGCGCCTGCTCGACGACGGCGGTGCACAACAGCCCGTCGGGGTTCGGTCCGGCGGTGTCGTTGGCCTCGTCGATGAGCTGCCGCTGCGCTTCCGGCAGCACATCGGCGCTCTCCGGGCCCCAGGCGCTCTCCTCCTCGGCCAGGGCGTGCAGCAGCCGGTCGTAGGCGTCGAACATCTCGTCCATGACGCCGGGCAGGAACATCGCCTCGACCGCGTCCCACTTGTACGTCAGGGCGCCGCGGTCCTCGTACACCTGGTGGTCGAGCAGCACCTGCGGGGTCTGCGACACCGCGTGCACGGTCTCGCCGAGCCAGTTCGCGCCCAGGTCGCCCTGCCGGAACTCCCGGTCACGGCCCTGCTCGCGAGCGCTGGCGAACACGACGGAGGCGAAGGCCGAGGCGGGCAGGCCGCGTTCGCGGGTGATCTCGCGCATGACCTCCACGCCGCTGAAGAACCGGTGGTCGAGGTCCTTCCACAGCTGCTGCTGGATGCGCTCGGCCAGACCGGCGACGCCGCCGCCCGCACGGAGGTCGACCTCGAGCAGCGTCACGGACGTGAAGTCGCCGATGATCCGGTCGATTCCCGGGTGCAGCGGGTGCCGGTTGAACAGCGGTACGTCGATGGTGAAGTGACCGCTCCGGCTCCAGGTGCCGAGGACGGTCGCGTAGGCGGCGAGCTGCACGGCGGAGGGGGTGAGGCCGCGGGCCGCCGCCCACTCCTTGACGCGGGTCCAGCGCTCTGCGTCCAGCCGGGAGTGGCGGCGCCGGCGCAGGGCCTCGGTGCCCGCCGGCAGACCGGTGGCGACCAGCGGCAGCTGAGGGTTCGGGGGCAGCGTGCCGGTCCGCTCCAGCCAGTACGCCCGGGACTTCTCGTACGCCTCCGTGGCGCGGATGCCCTGCGCGGCGATCACATAGTCGCGGAAGGACACCTCCAGCGGGGGCAGTTCGGTGCCCCGGCCCGCGTAGAGGTCGCCGAGCTCGAGGAAGAACAGCCGGATGCCGGCCACATCGGCGACCAGCAGGTCGAGGCTGACGTGGACGCGCGCCCGGGTGTCCCCGACCCGGGTGACCCGGATGTCGAACATCGGCCAGGTGTCCAGTGGCAGCACCTGATGGCCCAACTCCTGGCGGATCTCGCCGAGGTGCGCGTCGAGGCGGCCGGGGGCGGCGGCGCGCAGGTCGTACACGGTGACGGGCACCTCGCCCACGTCGGGCAGGATGCGCTGGCTGCCGTCCGAGGACACCACAGCGCGGAGCATCTCATGGCGCTGCACGAGCGCGTGCAGCGCCCGGCGCAGCTGTTCGAGGTCCAGATCCGGACAGTCGTACTCGGTGTAGAGGTGGATGGAGGTGCCGCCGAGGTCGTACGCGCTGCCACGGCCGACGAGGTACGCGTGCTGGATCTCGGTGAGCGGGAACGGCTCGTGGCGGGCCGCGGGGTCGGCGGTCAGCTCGGGCCAGACCATGCCCTGCGGGCCGTCACCGTCCAGGTCGCGGAGGATGCGGGAGGCCACGTCGGTGACGCTGCCCCGGAGGAATCCGGCCATCGGCAAGGCTACGCCGAAGTCCCGGCCCAGCCCGTAGCGGAGTTCGACCGTGCGCAGCGACTCCAGGCCGAGGGAGATCAGCGGGCGGTCCCCCGGCACGTCGTGCGGGCTGCCGGTGCCGAGGAGGGCGGCGATCCGCCGGCGGACCTCGGCGGCCAGCACCTGCCCGCGCAGCTCCATGGGGAGGGCGAGAACCATGTCGCGCAGGGGGGCGCTGCCCTGCGCGCCGTCCGCCGCTCCTTCGGCCGGGGCGGTGGACGAGACGGGCGCGGAGGGGGCGGCGGGCATGGCGGGCGCTGTGGCGGTGTGCAGCGGGTCGAGCTCTCCGTCGAGGTAGGCCTGCCGGCACGTCGTACGGCGGATCTTGCCACTCCCGGTCATCGGGACGCCGTCGGGTGTCACGAACACCACCGCGTGCGCCTCGACCTCCTGTTCGGTGGTGATGGCGGCCCGGACGTCCGCGGCGAGGGCCGCGAGGTCCAGGCCGGCGGCGTCCTCGACGGACTGGACGAGGACGAGCCGTTCGCCCTCCTCGGCGTCGACGGAGAACGCGGCGGCGGGCGCCGTCGCGAGCGCGGGATGGGCGCGGCGTGCGGCGGCTTCCACGTCCTGGGGGTGGATGTTGCGCCCCCGGATGATGATCAGCTCCTTCAGCCGGCCGCAGACCACCAGCTCGTCGCCGTGCCGGAAGGCCAGGTCTCCGGAGCGCAGGAAGGGGCCCTCGCCGTCCGCCAGCCGTCCGGAGAAGGTCTCCTCGGTCCGGTCCGGGCGCCGCCAGTAGCCCTGGTTGACCACTGCGCCGCCGATCCATATCTCACCGGCCTCGCCCTGGCCGCATTCGGTACGGGACTCGGGGTCGACGACGAGCATCCGGACCCGTGGGTGCGGTACGCCGCAGCCGACCAACTCGGCTGAGCGGTCCGGTAATCCGGGGCCGAGCTGTTCGGCCCTGCCCTGCTCGAGCTCGGCGGCGTCGACCGTGAGCACCAGGGGGTCGGGGCCGCGGCGGCCGCTGACGCCGAGCGTGACCTCGGTGAGCCCGTACCCCGGGAACCACGCTTCACGGCGGAAGCCGTGCGGTTCGAAGGTGCGGGTGAACGCGTCGATGGTACGGCGCTGGATGCGCTCAGCGGCGTTGAAGGCGGAGTGCCACGTACTGAGATCGAGCCGTTCCCGCTGCTCGGGGGTGACGCGCTCGACGCATCGGTCGTACGCGAAGTTGGGCCCGCAGCTGAACACCGGGGCGGTGGCGTCGGAGATCGCCTTGAGCCAGCGGAAGGGTTCGGCGACGAAGTCGTCCGGCGTCAGCAGGGTGCACCGGCCGCCGATGAACTGCGACATGGTCACCGTCCCGGCGATGCCGAGCGCGTGGTAGACGGGCATCCATGTGACGACCTCGGCCCCGTCGGGGAGTTCGGCCAGATCGCGGAACACCTGGAGCTGCTCCAGCAGGTTGTCCTGGGAGACCATGACCCCCTTGGGGAGGCCGGTGGATCCGGAGGTGTACTGCATGAGCGCGAGGTCGCGGCCCTCGGTCCTGGGCGGCACCCACAGATCCGCCGGCGCCGTCCCGCCGTCGATCTCGATCCAGGCCGCCTCGGGGGCGCCGCCGTCGGTCCAGGCCCGGCGCAGCTCCGCCGACTGCTCGCTGTGGCCGATGACAGCGGCGACTTCGGCGTCCAGACCGATCTGCACGAACCGTTCGCCCTGTCCGGCGGGCCCGGCCTCGGGCGGGGCGCAGGCCACCACGCACGCGCCCGCGTAGAAGCAGCCGAACAGCGCCGCGACGAAGTCCGGTCCTGGCGGAAGCAGGAGCAGGACCCGCTGGTTTCCCGCGCCGTGCCCCTGCAGGGTCGCGGCCACTGCGCGGGCCCGGCCGTCGAGCTCCTCGCGGGTGAGGTGGCCGGGGGGCAGTTCCAGGCCGGTGCGCTGGTCGAAGGAGGGGAAGGTGAAAGCGGTCGCGCTCGGATCCCGTTCGACCCGTTCCCGCAGGATCTCCCAGAGCCTCGCGTGCAGCCCGGTGCCGCGCAGAGCGCTGACGGTCATGTCGGTGATCCCCTGTCTGATGGTCTCGGGAACGGCTCGTCAGGACGGATCGCACCGTCACTCCCCCTTTCGATCATCAGTTCTGGGGACGGCACCGCCACAGCCCCGCCCGAGGGGGCCGAATGGTGATCCGGGGGGTACCCGTACGGGCACTGCGATCCGCCAGGAACCCCGCTCGGTGGTGCGGGCACCGTCCTCGTGCGCGCGAGGCGACGGGCGCGGTGTTCGTCGCGGACCCTCCTCCCCGGCACGGCTGTCCACGAGGGCGCGCCTGTGCCGCCCGCGCTCGCCACCGCTGCGCTCAGCGGCCGAATCCGGCCCCGGGGGCAGCTCCCGGGCCTGCGTTCGCCGTTGCAGTGCGCCGCACCGGTGCTGCCGCGGCGCCGGGTGGAAAGCCGTACGGGGGTGGCCGAACGGGCACCCCCGCCCTGGCCCAACTGCCATGCACTTCGAGGCTGCCCCGGTGCTCGAGGCTCCTCGAACCTGGGGAGGCACCACCGCCGGTGTCCACGGCGGTTCCGGCACCGGGGCCGCGGTGTCGAACAGCCCACGGCGATACGTCCTCGCTCGGGACCCGAACCTGAACTCGGCCCACGGTCCACGGACTACGGGCCGCGGACTGCGGCCCCGGGCCCGGACCCGCGCCGCCCGGACCCCGGCCCGCGCGCCAGAAGGGAAGACCCGATCATGCCGCCTGAGGCGAGCACCTTCGTCACCCCGGAGCAGATCATCGACGATCTGTGGGCTCCACGGGCGACCCAAGTCCTGCTCACTGCGGTGGAGTTGGGACTCTTCTCACATCTCGCGACCGGAGCTCGCACCGCCGCCGACATCGCCGAGGCCGCCGGTGCGGCGCCGCGCGGTGTCCTGCGGGTCCTCGACGCCCTGGTCGCCCTCGGGTACCTGGAGAAGGACGGCGGGGAGTACGAACTCACGGCGGTGTCACGGCGGTTCCTGGTCCGGGATTCGCCGTCCTACCTCGGCGACATGTGCCGCGAGACCCGGCTGCTGTGGCCGTCCTGGTCGCGCCTGACCGATGTGGTGCGCACCGGAGAACCGACCGCCCTGTGGGAGGAGGAGAGCGCAGGCCGCGAACACTTCCCGCAGCTCGTATCGGCCTGGTTCCCGATGAGCTTCGGCGCGGCGCGGGCCGCGGTCGGCGCGCTGCCGGAGCGCACCCGCGCGGGCATCCGCCGGGTCCTGGACGTGGCGGCCGGCTCCGGGGCCTGGTCCCTCGCCTTCGCACTGGAGCTCCCCGAGGCACGGGTGACCACGGTCGACCACCCCGAAGTCACCGCGATCACACGGAAGTTCACCGAGCGCTTCGGCGTCGCCGACCGCTACGAGCACATCTCGGGGAATCTGCGTGAAGTGCCCTTCGGGGACGGGTACGACCTGGTGACGCTCGGATACATCGTTCACACCGAAGGGCCCGAGTGGGGCCGCAGGCTGATCGAGAAGGCGTACGCGGCTCTCCGGGACGGCGGAACGCTGCTGATCGGAGACATGATCCCGGACGACGACCGCACCGGCCCGGACATCCCGCTGGTCTTCGCGGCGACGGATCTGCTGCTCTTCTCCCGGCACGGAGACGTCTTCACCATGCGGGACTACCGGGCCTGGCTGACCGATGCCGGTTTCCGCTCCGTCGAGGCAGTCGACGTACTCGCCCCGTCGCCGCTCCTGGTCGCGACGAAGTGATCCTCGCGACCGCGACCCTGACCGAGATCACGACCACGACCGCGACCGGAACCCCGCCCGCGCCGGCCCCACCGACCGCCGAGGGAGGCCCCCTTGTACGTGACGCCCACGCCGTACATCTGGCTGGACGGCCGCTATGTGTCATCGGAGCAGGCCACGGTGCATGTGCTCACCCTGCTCTACGGCTGGGGGGTGTTCGAGGGCATCCCGCGCCTACCCCTCCCCCACCGGCCCGCAGGTGTTTTCCGGACCCCACCTCATGGCTCACCGAGGCGTTCAGCATCCAGGACCACTCACCCTGACGACATCGCCGCCCCCGGCGGCAGGCTCAGCTCCGGGGGCGGCGGCAGGCTCACCGCCGGCGGGCACAGCCGGGTCAACTGCCGATCCCCGCGCGGTGGGTTTCGTCGATGATGCCCTCCCGCAGGGCCAGGGCGACGGCCAGGGTGCGGTTGGGGCAGTTGAGTTTGGCGATGACGTTCGCGACGTGGCGCTTGGCACCGTGCTCCGAGATCTCCAGGCTCTTGGCGATCTGTTTGTTGCTCATGCCCTGGGCGAGCAGGCAGAGGGTCTGGTGCTCACGCGGCGTGAGGAGATAGGGGCGGCTGGGGCGCTGCGGTGCCCGGCTGCGGAGCCGCCGGAACATCCACTGCGCGAGGGTCGCGGGCAGTGGCATCTCCCCACGGACGAGCCGGGTCAGCGCGTCCTCCAGGGACACCACGGTGAGATCGGTCGTCAGCAGGAATCCATCGGCGGAGATCTCGGACGCCACCGCGAAGTGCGGCTCGTCGGTTCCCTCCAGGAGACACAGTGTCCTGGTACGGCGCTCGTGGCCCGCCGCTGTACGGCGCTCGTGGCCCGCCGCTGCGAGGCGCCGCATGGTGTCGTCGCCCGCGCAGGGGAAGACGATCACATCGACGCGCGCCGACTCGAGTCGGCGGCGCGCGGCGTCGGGGTCGCCGAAGTCGTCCACCCGGGCCACACTGCCGAGCTCATCCATCATGGCCGCGAGTCCGCGCCGGATCATCTCGTGCGGATGCACGACGAAGACCCGCAGGCCGCTCGTCTGCCGGGACACTCCATCGGCATCCTTCCCGCCCACCAGTCCCGGCTCCTTCGGGCCCGGCCCGCCTAACGCACTCATGCTCTTGGGCGACGACTCGCTGAGGTAGTGCATCGGTTTTCCCCTCCCCCAACCTGCAAACTCCCGCGGACTTGTCACCCGCAGTCACCAGCGGGATACGGAACTCCCCAGCACTGTTCACACAGTGCGTTCGAAAAGTGGTCAACGGGGCTGCCGGCGGTTGCGGCGCGCAAACGAACCCCGACCCCTTTTTACAGGCCGGGGTTCACGGCCCCGGGAGCGGGCCGGGGTTCATCACGGAGAGTCGAGAGGAGATTCGTCCGCGGTGCGTCCCTCCCGGGCGACCAGAGCGAAGGGGTGTCCGGCAGGGTCGGAGTAGAGCCGTACGTCCCGCGGGCCGCCGTTGTGCTTGGTGTCCAGTGGTCTGCCGCCGAGGCCGATCACTTCGCGTTCCGCTTCATCCATGTCGTGCTGCGAGACGAGGAGGTGGAGGTGTGCCTGCTGCGAGTCGTCCGGGCGCGGCCAGCTCGGCGGCGCGAGGCTGTGATCCCGGCGGATCGCGATGCTCACACCGCCCTGGCCGACGACTTCGAGGAAGTCGGGATGCATGCCCATCCGTACCTCCGCGCCGAGGAGTTCGGCGTAGAAGTCCGCCAGAGCCTCGGGCTCCGCACAGTCGAGCACCAGCACACTCGTCTTCGTTACCGCCATCGCAGCATCCCCTCGTCCCCGCCCGCAGTCCCGCGGACCGCATCACAGGAGTCCCTACCCCCGAAGCGACTCCGCACGCCGACGGGCCGGGGGCGGGACGTCGTCCTACGAGGCGGCCCTGCGCAGCAGCAGCGCCGCGACCCAGCCACCGAGGAAGACCGCGACCACGCCGACCAGTTGGGCGGCGCCGACTCCGGAGGCGAAGGCGTCCGCGACGGCTGTCCGGTCGGCATCCGTACGGGCCGCTGCCGACGCGGCCGGCAGCGAGCCCGTACCCGCGAGGGCGGCGGGGAGCAGGGCGCCGAAGCGGGAGCCCAGGACCGCGCCCAGGACGGCGACTGCCACGTGACGTCAGCCGGTCTTCTTTGCGTCCGACACGGCCTTGGCGAGGTTTTCCAGGAGCGGGGCGGCGCCCGCGTACGAGAAGCGGGGCACGGCGTCCCAGGGCGCGACCTGGCCCGCCTTGACGGCGGGAAGCTTCGACCAGGAGGGCTTGGAGGTCAGGTCCTTCGGCTGCAGCGCGGAGGTGCGCTGGTCCAGCAGGATCAGGTCTGCCTCGTACTTGTCGGCGTTCTCCCAGCTGAGGCTCTCGAAGTAGCCGCCCTTGTCGAGCTTTTCGGGGACGACGAGGTCGACGCCGAGCTCACGGAAGTACATCAGGTCGGTGTTGTTCTTCGGATTCGAGACATAGAAAAGGTCGGCGCTTCCGGAGGCGGCCATGACCTTGAGACCGCCGTTGGCCTTGGCCGCCTTGCGCAGCGTCTCGGCGGCGGCCCCGAACCGGGCCTTGGCGTCGGTGACCTTCTTGGCCTTGAGGTCGGCGCCGAGGGACTCGGCGAGCTCCGCGTAGCGCCTGATGGGCTCGGGCAGCGGGACGCGGGCGGCGGTGATGGCCACGCTGGGCGCAAGCTTCAGGATCTTCTTGCTGCTCTCCTCGGGCAGGTACCAGAGGGCGTCCGGGTCGTACATGTGCGTGACGAGCAGCTCGGGGCGCAGGGCCGCGTACTTCTCGATGTTGAACTCGCCCCAGACATTGCCGAGGATCTCCACCTTGCGGATGTCGAGATTCCCGGCCTGCGGGTCCGGCTTGCCGTTCTTCAGCTCGGTCTCGCCGAAGACGCCGACGATCTGATCGTCGAGCCCGAAGTCGTGCAGGGCGGCGGCCGTTCCGGTGAAGGCGACGACGCGCTTCGGGGTGCTCTTGGCGGTGACCTTCTTCTCGCGGTCGTCGGTGAACGCCCAGGCGCCCGCCGCGCCGCCGCCGTTGGCCGCGTCCGAGCCGCCGCTGTCGCCGCAAGCGGCGAGCAGGGCGCCGAGGCCGGCGGCGCCGCCGGCGGCGAGCAGGCCGCGGCGGGAGAGGTTCGCGGTTCTGGCGTGAGGCATGGCTGTGTCTTCTCTCGTACGCAGGGGGCCGTGGGGATTAAAAGTTAGGTTAACCTAACCTAAGTAGATATCCAGCGGCCGGATGGCTCCGGCTTTCCGCCCGCAACCGGAGCGCGCACGTGTCCTTCACCAAGTCACCGCAGACGACAGCGGATTCGGCGGCGCCGTTGCCGCCCCGCACCCGGTCACCCGGCGGGCGCCAAGCGCTGCGCGCCGCCGGACTGCTCGCTTCCGCGCTGCTTCTGCTGGCCGTCCTCTGCCTCAGCATCGCGGTCGGCGCGAAGCAGCTCTCCCCGGGCGAGGTGTGGCAAGGGCTCTTCGACAGCGGCTCCGACGGATACACCGTGGTCCACGAAATGCGGCTTCCGCGCACGGTGCTGGGGCTGCTGGCCGGGGCCGCGCTGGGGCTCGCCGGCGGCGTGATGCAGGTGCTGACCCGCAATCCGCTGGCCGACCCCGGACTGCTAGGCATCAACGCGGGCGCCTCGGCGGCCGTGGTCTCGGCCGTCTCCCTGCTGGGAGTGGGCTCTTTCAACAGCTATGTGTGGTTTGCCTTTCTGGGAGCCGCGGCCGTCTCGCTCCTGGTGTACGCCGTGGGCGGCGGGCGCGGAGCGACTCCCGCGCGGCTGGCACTCGCCGGCGCCGCGCTCAACGCCACGCTCTACTCCTATGTGAGCGCGGTCATGCTGCTGGACACGGCCTCGCTGGACAGGATGCGCTTCTGGACGGTCGGTTCGCTGGCCACCGCGCAGGCCGGGACGGTGGCGAAGCTGGTCCCCTTCATGGGCGCCGGCCTGCTGCTCGCCCTGGCACTGGCCCGCCCGCTGGGCGCCCTGGCGCTGGGCGACGATTCGGCGCGGGCGCTCGGCGCGCGCCCGGCCCGTATCCGCGCTGCCGCCATGGTGGCGGTGACGCTGCTGTGCGGTGCGGCCACCGCCGCCTGCGGGCCGATCGTCTTCGTCGGGCTGATGGTTCCGCATCTGGTGCGGGCGCTGACCGGGCCCGATCCCCGCTGGCTGCTGCCCTATTGCGCGGTGCTCGCGCCCGTACTGCTGCTCGGCGCGGATGTGCTGGGACGGATGCTGGCGCGCCCCGGCGAGCTTCAGGTGGGGATCATCACGGCCGTGCTGGGCGGGCCGTTCTTTCTTTACTTCGTACGGCATCGGAAGGTGGCACGGGCGTGAGCGTCATACGTACTTCCGGCGGGCTCTCGCTACGCTTCGCGCCGCGCGCGCCGGCCATGGGCGTGGGATGCGCACTGCTGGCGCTCGCCGCGGGGGTGCTCGCGATCGGCAGCGGGGACTACCCGATGAGCCCGGCCGACGTGCTCCGTACGCTCGCCGGCGAGGGCGCCCCGGCGGACGCCTTCATCGTCAACGAGGTGCGGCTGCCGAGGGTGGTCACCGCCCTGCTGGCCGGCGGCGCGCTGGCACTGGCGGGAGCGGTCTTCCAGTCCCTGGTGCGCAATCCCCTGGGCAGCCCCGATGTCCTCGGCTTCACCCAGGGTGCGGCGACCGGGGCGCTCACCGCGATCGTGGTCATCGGGGGCGGCAGCCTGGCACTCGCGGGCGGCGCCGTGATCGGCGCACTGCTCACCGGCGCGCTGATCCACGCCCTGGCGTGGCGGCACGGCGGGCACGGAAACCGCCTCGTGCTGGTCGGCATCGGCGTCGCGGCGATCCTCACCGGCGTCAACGGCTATCTGCTGACCAGGGCTCAGATCATGGACGCGGCACGGGCCGTGATGTGGCTGACGGGCAGCCTGGACGGGCGCGGCTGGGGCGACGCCCTGCCGCTGCTGGCCGTCATGGCCGTGCTGGTGCCGGTGGTGCTCCTCGGCTGCGGACGGGCGCTGCGCATGCTGGAGATGGGCGACGAAGCGGCGATCTCCCTGGGCGTACGGGTGGCGCGGATCCGTGTCGCGCTGCTGGTGGCGGCGGTGCTGCTGGTCTCCTTCGCGGCGGCCGCGACCGGTCCGGTGTCCTTTGTGGCGCTCACCGCACCCCAGTTGGCGCGGCGGCTGACCAAGGCGCCGGGCCCGAACCTGTTTCCCTCGCTGTGCGTGGGCGCGACCCTGCTGGTCGGCGCCGACCTGGCCGCGCAGCGCCTCATCGCCGGGCAGCAACTGCCGGTCGGTGTGGTGACGGGTGTGCTGGGCGGCGGCTATCTGGTGTGGCTGCTCGCCACGGAGCGCAGGGCGGGACGGATATGAGGGACGAGATCCAGAGACAGATCCGGAGCGAGGACGGTGTACGGGACATGGGCCACGGCGCAGCGCGGCTGAGCGGGAGCGAGCTGACCCTCGCCTACGAACGGCGGACGATCGCCGAGGGGCTGACCGTCGCCGTGCCAGACCGGTCCTTCACGGTCGTCGTCGGTCCGAACGCCTGCGGCAAGTCCACGCTGCTGCGAGCGCTGTCGCGGGTGCTGAAGCCGGCATCCGGCACCGTGCTGCTGGACGGGCAGGACATCGCCACGCTCTCCGCGAAGAAGGTGGCGCGGACGCTGGGTCTGCTGCCGCAGTCGTCCATCGCGCCGGACGGAATCACGGCCGCCGATCTGGTCGCCCGCGGCCGGTATCCGCACCAGGGGCTGCTGCGGCAGTGGTCGCGGGAGGACGAGCGGATCGTCGACGACTCGATGGCGGCGACCGGGGTCGCGGACCTGGCGGACCGTCCGGTCGACGAGCTCTCCGGCGGGCAGCGGCAGCGGGTGTGGATCGCGATGGCCCTCGCGCAGCAGACGCCGCTGCTCCTGCTGGACGAGCCGACGACGTATCTCGACATCGCCCACCAGATCGAGGTGCTCGACCTGTGCGCGCGGCTGCACGAGCAGGAAGGGCGCACCCTGGTGGCCGTACTGCACGATCTGAACCACGCGGCCCGCTATGCCACGCATCTGATCGCCATGCGGGACGGGGAGGTGGTGGCGGAGGGAGTGCCGGGCGAGATCGTGACGGCGGAGCTGGTGGAGGAGGTGTTCGGGCTGCCGTGCCGGGTGATCGACGACCCGGAGACGGGGTCGCCTCTGGTGGTCCCCGCGGCTCGGCGGCGCGACGGCGCCCGGCTTCCGGACCCGGCAGGACAGGTGATGTGAAGCGGGGCTCTACGGTGCTCCGCGGCCACGGAGGCGTTCCAGTTCGCGTCGGTCGCGCTTCGTCGGGCGCCCCGCGCCGCGGTCGCGGTCCCCTACCGCGGCGATCTCCTCGCGGGGCGGTGGCGGCGGACTCTTGTCGATGTAGCACTCCGCGGCGACGGGGGCTCCCACCCGCTTCCGGACAATGCGTGAGACTTCAACGATCCAGTCGCGTCCGGCGTGGCGGAGCCGTACTTCATCCCCGGCCCTGACCGCGTGGGCCGGTTTGACGCGTTCGCCGTTGACGCGGACGTGGCCGGCACGGCAGGCCGAGGCCGCCATCGAACGGGTCTTCGTGAGCCGCACGGACCAGATCCAACTGTCGATCCGTACGGTGCCCTCATCCGCAGCCATGCCCCCACTGTAAGGCCCGGACTTCGTGTCTCCGCGCGGCGCTGCCGAGCCGGACGCCGACGGTCCCCCTCACCGTCGGCGCCCCGCTCGCGGCACCCGGGACCCTCATCCCGGGGGGTACGGGTGGAACCCACGACCGCTCTTGCGGCCCAGCAGTCCGGCCTCGACCATGCGCTGGAGCAGCGGGGGCGGCGCGTAGAGCGGTTCCTTGAACTCCTGGTAGAGCGACTCCGCGATGGAGGCGACGGTGTCGAGACCGATGAGGTCGGCCGGCTTCAGCGGCCCCATGGGGTGGGCGCAGCCCAGTTCCATGCCCGCGTCGATGTCCTGAGCGGTGGCGAAGCCGGATTCCGCCATCCGGATCGCGGACAGCAGGTACGGGACCAGCAGGGCGTTCACGACGAAGCCGGCGCGGTCCTTCGACCGTACGACGGTGCGGCTGAGGGCCGTTTCGGCGAACTCCTCGATGACACGGAGCGTTTTGGGCGCGGTGTGCAGCGAGGAGACCACCCAGGTCGCCGCCATGCCCGACGGGCAGCGCTATCTGTGGACGGCGCGGACGGTCACCCGCAACCGTGGCGGCTGGGGCGAGCCGGGCAAGACCTTCGCCCTCGGACTGGGCTGCGAACTGCGCCACGCGTCACGGCTCGTCTACTCCGCGGGCCTCGATCTGGACGACGAGCGCGCGGCGACCCCCATCGGCATGGGCTGCAAGGTGTGCGAGCGTCTGGGCTGCCCCCAGCGCGCGGTCCCTCCGCTCGGCCTGCGGCTGGCCATCGACGAGAACAGCTCGTCCTTCGTGCCCTACCCGGTCACGTCCTGACCCGGGCGCCGGCCCGCCGTACCGCAGGCGCGCGCCCGGTCCGGGAGCCCACGAACCGCGCCTGCCCGCTGATGCGTTGGTCACGGGCCGGGCTCAGCCGCCGTAGGGATTGCCCTGCTGCGGGATCCCGTAGTTGCCCGGCTGCTGGGGCGGCGCACCGTACGGGCTGGGCTGCTGCTGCGGAGCCGCCTGAGCCGGATGTCCGTACGGACCGGGCTGCGGCGGGCCCTGCTGGTAGCCCCGCTGGTGGACGGTCCAAAGGGAGGGATGGCGACGGCGCGCATGATCTCCTCCATGCGCCGCAGGTGAGCGTCGGTAAAGACCTTGTGCCAACTCGGGCCAACCATGATCATATGACTGTTTCTGCACCTGGATAGCCGTATGGGGGCGGGGGTAGGGCTGTGCCGATCGATGCGGTACCGATCGTTCCGATGCCCAACGATGACGTCGCATCAGAGAGGCAGCCTGGGATGGGCCGAGAAGGGCAGCAGGCCACCCCGCCCGCCGTCATCGTTTCGACCGGAACGACCGGAACGACCGGAACGTCCCAGGACAGTTCGACGAGCAGAGATAGGTCGGGCAAGCGTGACACAGCCTTTTGAAATGCCGGACTTCTACATGCCGTACCCGGCGCGACTCAACCCCCATGTCGAGGAGGCCCGGGAGCACTCCAGGAAGTGGGCCCGCGAGATGGGGATGCTGGAGGGTTCCGGCATCTGGGACCAGCACGACCTCGACTCCCACGACTACGCCCTGCTGTGCGGCTACACCCATCCCGAGACCTCCGGCCCGGAGCTCTCGCTGGTCACCGACTGGTATGTGTGGGTGTTCTTCTTCGACGACCACTTCCTGGAGATCTTCAAGCGCACGCAGGACAGGGAGGGCGGCAAGGAGTATCTGGACAGGCTGCCGGCCTTCATGCCGATGGATCTGAGCGCGGGAACTCCCGTACCGGGAAATCCTGTTGAGGCAGGTCTGGCGGACTTGTGGGCCCGAACCGTACCCAGCATGTCCATGGACTGGCGGGCACGGTTCGCCGAAAGCACCGAGAACCTGCTGAACGAGTCGCTCTGGGAGCTCTCCAACATCAACGCTCACCGGATCCCCAACCCGGTGGAGTACATCGAGATGCGCCGCAAGGTCGGCGGGGCACCTTGGTCGGCCGGTCTGGTGGAGCACGCGGTGGGTGCCGAGGTTCCCGCGGCGATCGCCGGCACTCGGCCGATGAGGGTCCTCAAGGACACGTTCGCCGACGGCGTGCACCTGCGGAACGACCTGTTCTCGTATCAGCGGGAGACCGAGGAGGAGGGCGAGCTCAGCAACGGCGTCCTCGTCCTGGAGACGTTTCTCGACTGCACCACCCAGCAGGCCGCGGACGCCGTCAACGACCTTCTCACCTCCCGGCTCCAGCAGTTCGAGAACACGGCTCTCACCGAACTCGGCCCCGTTTTCGCCGAGAAGAGCCTGGATCCGCAGTCCTGCGCCGACGCCCTGGCGTACGTCAGAGGGCTCCAGGACTGGCAGTCGGGCGGCCACGAGTGGCACCTGCGCTCGAGCCGCTATATGAATGGCGGCGCGGACTCAGCCCCTTCGGCCGGCCGGTTCCTCTTCACCGCCGGCGGACTGGGCACGTCGGCGGCCGACATCAAGCAGGCCGCCGGGCTGATCGGCGCGGGCAGGGTCCGCAGCTTCACCCACATCCCGTACCAACGGGTCGGCCCGTCGCAGCTTCCCGACTTCTTCATGCCCTTCACCACCACGCTCAGCCCGCACCTGGCCGCCTCCCGCCGGAATGTGGTCGAGTGGGCGGCCCGGATGGGAATGCTCGAGCCTCAGCCGGGCATCCCCTGCTCCGGCATCTGGGACGAGCGCAAGGTCGAGGACTTCGATTTCCCCCTGTGCGCCGCGGGCATCCACCCGGACGCCTCCCTCGAGGAACTCGACCTGACGTCGGGGTGGCTGACCTGGGGCACCTACGGGGACGACTACTTCCCGGTCGTCTTCGGCCGCACCCGGGACATGGCCGGGGCGAAGCTGTGCAACGAGCGGCTGTCGGCGTTCATGCCCGTGGATTCCGCCGTCACCCCCGTGCCGGCGAACGCACTCGAACGGGGCCTGGGCGATCTGTGGTCCCGTACGGCGGGCCCGATGACGTCGAACGCTCGCCGCCAGTTCCGCACTGCCATCGAGAACATGACCTCCAGCTGGCTCTGGGAACTCGCGAACCAGGCGCAGAACCGCATCCCCGACCCGGTCGACTACATCGAGATGCGCCGGATGACCTTCGGCTCCGATCTCACCATGAGTCTGTGCCGGCTGGCTCACGGCCGGGAGGTGCCGCCCGAGATCTACCGCAGCGGGCCGTTGAGATCCCTGGAGAACGCCGCCTCCGACTACGCCTGCCTGATGAACGACGTCTTCTCCTACCAGAAGGAGGTCGAGTTCGAGGGTGAGGTGCACAACGGCGTCCTCGTCGTCCAGAACTTCTTCGACTGCGACTACCCGACCGCACTCGCCATCGTCAACGATCTGATGACCTCCCGGATGCGCCAGTTCCAGCACGTCGCCGCGAACGAGCTGCCGGTGCTGTACGACGACTTCGATCTGGGGCAGGACGCCCGCCGGATCCTGGACGGATACGTGCGTGAGCTCCAGAACTGGCTCTCCGGGATCCTGATCTGGCACCAGGGCTGCCACCGGTACGCGGAGGCCGACCTGCGGCGCAGCGCCGGAGCGGAGCGAGGGGCGGCAGTCGCCCTGGACGGCCCCACCGGGCTGGGGACTTCGTCGGCGCGGATCATCGTGCCCGCCGGATGGCACCGGTAGCGCCGCTCCGGCCGAGCCGTCTGCGCGTCGGTTGCAGGTTGCCGCCCGCGCGGCGACCTGCAGCCGGCGCGGCAAGCCGCACTCCGCTCCTCCTGCCCGGCAAGCCGCACTCCGCCCAGCCCGGCCGCTCGCCCCCTCCGGTCCGCCGCCGACGCTCTCACCAGGGCCTTCGTCCGCTCTCGTCCCGCCTCCGGCTCCGCACGGCCGGACACAGGAGGCAAGCATCCCCGGCTCCGGGCCAAGGGAAGGTCAAGGTGCCCGCCGGCCGCAGCGACGCACTGGTCGAAGCCGTGCGTGGTGCCAACTTCCCGCCGGGCTCGGTGTTCGGCTGGCTCGCCGGTGAGTCGGGGGCGGTTCGGGCTCTGCGCCGGCACCTCGTCGAAGAGCGCGGCGTGGACAAGCGGTCCGTCGAGTTCAGTGGGTACTGGCGGTTCAAGCTCACTCAGGACGACGCCCCGACCGAGGAGGATCTCGCCGAGGCGCAGGAACGGCTGGCGGACGGCGTACTCCCCCAGGAGAACGGCTGAACACCGCGCTTCCGACCGTCGCCGGGAAAGGGCCTGATCGTGGTGGGCCTCCTGCGGGCGGACGTGGCAAGTGCTTCACCCCGCCCGGCGAGGCGGGCCCGGCGCACACGCTATGTGTATCCGCCGGCTGTCGCGCGGGGCGTGGTCGGCAGGGCCTCGCGGCCCACGAAAGAGGTGAGCCGGGCGCGGAGGTTGCCGGGCGCGGGGCGTCCGCTTCGGCCGGGGCTTCCCGTACCGGGACAGGTGTTGGCGCTGCGTGGGGCCGGCGCCGGTGCGACGCCCTCTACCAGCAACTCGGCGTACAGGAATTGCAGTTCACTCCCCGGATCGACGCCGAGCCGCTCGGCCAGCCGCTGACGCACGTCCTCGTACGCCTGGAGCGCCTCGGCCCGCCGCCCCGCCGCCCGCAGTGCCCGGATCCGCAGCGCCTGCAACGGTTCGTCCAGCGGCTCCTCCGCGGCCAGCCCCGCCAGCTCGGCCAGAGAGCCCTCCGGCCGGCCCAGCGCCACCTCGGCCGCCAGCCGGGTCCGGCGCGCTTCCACGTGCAGTCGATCGGCCCGTACGGCCAGTGGATCCCCGTCAAACCGTCCCGGCAAATCCGCCGGCACGGGACCGCGCCACTGCGCGAGCGCCTCGTCCAGCAGCACTGCCGCCTTCCCGGCGTCGCCGTCGCCGAGCGCGGCGGCGCCCTGCGCCGCCAGCCGCTCGAAGCGGAAGAGGTCGATGTCGTCCCGCTCCACCGCCAGCCGGTAACCCCCGGGCACCGAAGCCACCGCTTCCCTGCCCAGCGTCCGCCGTAGCCGCCCGACCAACGCCTGCAGCGCCGCCGTCTCGTCGGCGGGGGGAACATCGTCCTCGTCCCATACCCGGGCGATCAGTTGCCCCGTCGGCACCGGCCGCCCGCCACCCATGGCCAGCGCGACCAGCAGCGCCCGAAGCCGTGCCCCGCCGAGTGACACCTCGGTGCCGTCCGGGCGGAGCGCCTGCGTGGCACCGAGTACGCGGTAGCGGTAGGTCACCTGCCCATTGTCCTCAACGCTGTCCGTGTACACCGCCCATCCCAACGGCGTGACCCGCCGGTACGTTTTCGAAGGTCCGGCGCAAGACGACGTGGCCTGGGGTCACCGTCAGCGCAGGCTCCGCGCGTGGCGGTACTCGCGACGGCCGTTCGGCAGCATATCCGCGCGGCGAGGGGCGCGCGGGGCCGGGGGCGGCCGGCCGGCCACCTGCGTCGGCTATCCGCTCGCGGCCCAACAACCGCTGTACCGCGGGCTCCTGCCCCTCCCGCGAGGCATGGGGCAGGAGCCCGAAGCCGAACCAAGGCGTCAGAATGTCGGCCCGTCTGAACGGCGGCGTCAGAACGTCGACCCCGTCCGAACGGCAAGGCGTCAGAACCTCGACCCCATCCGAACGGCAAGGCGTCAGGGCGTCCGGACGTCGGACGAGAGGTCGTCAGGGCGCCGGAGAAGGTCGTCAGCCGTCAGTCGGCGTAGATCCTTCCGTCCTCGAGGCGGTACTGCTCCGCGGCCGAGCAGCCGATCGACGGCGTGATCAGCAGGCTCACCGAGATCGGCGCGGGGTCGGTGCTCGCCGTGGAGAACTCGCACACCGCGCCGCTGCCGGTCAGCGGGAACCAGAACCAGCCCTCCACCTCCCCGACCGTGACCCGGTCCGTCTCCTTCCACGCACCGCCGCTGTAGGCGTAGACCTGCATGCGTACGGAGGCGGCGTACTGGTCGTTCTCGGATCGCAGCGCGGTCAGCGTGATCTTCTGGTCCCGGCCGAGGACGGAGGACGCGATCTGCTTGGTCTGCACCGTCGACGCCGCCCGGCTGTCGGTGGCCTGAGCACCGGCGGCGCTCACTGGGGTGACAGCTGCCGCCGCCGCGACCAGCGCCGCGCCCCGCCGTACGAGCGTCCGGTTGTTCATCCGCTTCATGTCTTCCCCCATGGGTGTTACGGCGGAGAAGGGGAAGGAAGTCCGACACTCCCGCATCAATCCCTCCATCCACGCAAGGAAGTAGACACACCACCCAGCCCAGAGGTTGTAGGGCAGATTGCGCGGGCCGCACCCCGGGAACACTTACGGACAGATGGGGCAAGCGGCGATCGTTCGTCGACCGGCGACTCGCCACGGCCGCTCCGCTCGACGACCATGCGTCGACCGCCGGGTGTGGGAGCCGGCTGACCGGCCGGCCGCGAGGCGTGAGGTGGTCTGAGGGACCGCCGTCCCATAGACGCTCGCCAGGCGGCCGTCTGCCTTGGCCGCAGCCCAAGATGATCACATAGAGTCACACACGTCTTGCTTCCGGCGCAGTGTAAAGGCTTGCCGATCGGGCAGAGGCGTCGTTGGAAGAAAGACAGCCGACACTTACAGAAACGGGGTGTATCACGCATGAACGGCAAGTACATGAGCAGCATTGCAGCCCCGTCGCGGATCGCCGTTGTGGACGGGGACCCCTCCGCCATTGCTCACGCCAGGGACGCCGCCCGCACCTTCACGGAGGGCCTCGCTCCGGCTCCGGACCCCGATGCGGCCGACACCGTCGTGCTCGTGGTCTCCGAGCTCGTCACCAACGCGCATCGGCACGCCGGTGGACAGTGCACCCTCATCCTGTCCGCCCACCCCGAGGCCATCGAGATCGCCGTCTGCGACCACAGCCCCAGGCTCCCCCGCGAGCGGGTGCCCGACCTGAACGGCGGCACCGGGGGCTTCGGCTGGCCCATGGTGCGCCGACTCGCGCACCACGTCACGATCACCCCCGGGCCCGGCGACGGAAAGACGATCCACGCCTACCTGCCGCGGTAGCTTCACGCGCGCCACCGGCCCGCCTCGTCCACCCCCACCGGGCTTTCCGCGGACACCGCTCCATCAGTGCCGCGGGCCCTCGCACCGATTCCGCGCCGGCCACCTGCCCCACCCCCGCCGCCCTGTGCTCCGGACCCCGCTCCCCCTCCGGCTCAGCCGGCCGCCGAACCGCCTCTCCGCCCCAGCTCACCGCCTTCTGTGGCCCGACGGCGCACTCTGCCCGGGTCGGCGGGCTCCATCCGCATCCGCCCGCGGACGGGCCATGTACGGGTTGAGGGCGCCGGGGCTGCTGCGGAACGGCGGGCCCGGGTGACGTCCGAGCCACCGTTTTCGCGATTCGAATCCCCCGCATGCGGCATCCAAGCGGCGATAACGAACGAATCACGCATAGCGTGCAGAGTGCAGAGAGCGAAGGTCGGCATTTTCTCCTTGGAGGGCGAACGGCGATGACAGATACCGGACAGCCGAACCGGCCCGAGACCCGCCGCGGGGAATCCACGGGCGAGCCTGCCGGTAGGACCCTCGGGGGCCGGCGCGGAAGCGATGCGGCCTCCCGTGGGCGGACCACGATCGCCGACGGCGTGGTTGCGAAGATCGCCGGGTTGGCGGCCCGGGATGTCCCCGGCGTACACGCGATGGGCGGCGGTTTCGCCCGCGGCATGGGAGCCATGCGGGAGCGTGTGCCCGGTGTCGGCGGCAAGTCCGTCACCAGCGGGGTGAAGGTCGAGGTCGGCGAGGTACAGACGGCGGTCGATCTGGAGATCGTCGTGGAGTACGGCGTGGTGATCACCGACGTTGCGGGCGCCGTCCGGGAGAACGTGATCACTGCCGTCGAGCGGATGACCGGCCTGGACGTCGTCGAGGTGAACATCGAGGTCAGCGATGTGAAGCTGCCTGACGAGGAAGAGGAAGAAGAGGGACGGCGAGTCGAGTAGCCAGGCCACCGCGAGGGCGCCGCGAGCGCGACGCGAAGCCGCCGGGCAGCTGCCCGGCGGCGGTCGCGCCCCATTGCCCGTTCCCCCTCGTCTCCGGCCGCGCCCCTGTGCAGGAGGATCGACTTCCGACCAGCGGTTCCTCGGGAGTGCGGGTCAGCCGTCGATCGCCTGGTAGGCCAAGGTCTCGAAGTCGACGGCGATGCTCGGTGCCTGCGGCGACTCCCACATCCGCTGGGTGAGCAGGATGCCGGTCAGCTCCTCCGTCGGGTCGGCGAACCACGTGGTGCCCATCCCACCGTCCCAGCCATACCGGCCGGCGCAGGCCAGGCCCTCCCGTTCGGTCCGCACCCCCACGCCGAAGCCCCATCCCCGCGCGTCCCACTCGCCGGGTACGAGGGCGGAGCGAGCCTTCTGCTCCTGGGTCAGGTGATCCATCGTCATGACCTCCACCGACGGGCGCGACAGGATCCGGGCACCTGCGTACGCACCCTTGCCGAGCATCATCCGGGCGAAGGCCAGATAGTCGTCCACCGTCGAGACAAGGTCGGCGCCGCCGTCCGGGAAGGCGGGCGGCTCGGCCCACCGGCTGTTCTCGACGCCGTCATAGAGCACGAGCGAGCGGCTCCCCGGATCGACGGCGTAGCTGGTCGCCAGCCTGTCCCGGCTCTTCGGTGGGACGCTGAAGCCGGTGTCCTTCATACCGAGCGGAGCGAACACGCGCTCCCGCAGGAAGTCCTCCAGCGGCCGGCCGCAAGCCCTGGCGATCAGGATGCCCAGGACAGCCGACCCGATGTGGTACATCCACGACTCTCCCGGCTGGTGCATCAGCGGCAGTTCCCCGAAGCCGCGGAGCCACTCGTTCGGTTCGGGGAGCGTCGCCATCCTCGGCGGTCCGGCGGCGAGCCCCCGCTCGGCGGCGGCCCGCACGATCGGGTACGTATCCGGCGCCATCAGCATGCCGAAGCCGAGACGGAACGTCAGGAGGTCGCGCAGGGTGATCGGACGGTTGGCCGGAACCGTCTCGTCGAGCGGACCGTCCAGCCGCTTGAGAACCCGGCGGCCGGCCAGCTCGGGCAGGAATCCGTCCACCGGATCGTCCAGCCGCAACACGCACTCCTCCACCAGGATCATCGCGGCCACCGCGGTGATCGGTTTGCTCATCGAGGAGATCCGGAAGATGGTGTCGCGGTGCATCGGGACGGCGCCGCCGAGCTCCTTGCTCCCCATCACCTCGATGTGCGTCTCACCCCGCCGGCTCACCGCGGACACCAGGCCGGGCACGACGCCGTCCTCCACGTACCTGGCCAGCACGTCATGCATGCGGTTGAGACTCTCCTTGGACAGCTGCCCCTTGCTCATGCCGGGATTCCTCTCTCCGGATCGGCTCGGACTGACGGGCCGTCGGCCGCCGGGCCTGCCACACCCTGCGTCGGTCGCTACCACTGTCCACCGGACCACTGACAATCCGGGGTGAACCGCGCCGTCGGACGCCGCGGAAGCTCCTGGCGCCGGGCGTACGCGGCACGCACGGCGAGCTCCGCGGGTTCGCCGCGGGGGCAGTGATACTCACTGCATTCCTGGGTCGAACCCGGCGGCCGACCCGGCGCGTAGGGGGTGGTGAGAGGCCGGCGCGGGGCGCCGGTTCCACCACCAGAGGGAGCTCGACATGAATGTCATCAGGAACCGTCGTGTGGCCGCCGGGCTCGCCGTCACCGCTGTGACCGCCGCGGTCGGCACGACCCTCGGCATCACCCCGGTCCTGGCCCGGGACGGCGGCCATCACGACGGGTACGGCGCCGCCGTCCGGAAGAGCGGGGGCGCCGACGTGGCGGCCCGGGACGGCGTGGCCGGCGAGCCGGTGTTCTTCGCCGCCGGCCTCAATGGGAGCAACGAGGTACCGGCGCAGGGCGGCCCCGCGGTCGGTGACAAGAACGGCAAGGCCGTGCAGTTCCTGCGGATCCAGGGCAACCAAGTCTCCTTCGCGCTGAAGTGGCAGGGCACCGCCGCGCCCACCGCAGCCCACATCCACCTCGGCAAGTCCGGCACCAACGGGGCCGTGAAGATCCCGTTCTTCGCCGAGAAGGTGCCCGGTGGCCTCAACGCCGTCACCGGTTCGGTCACCGTCGACGATCCCCGGCTGCTGAGAGACCTGGCCGAGAACCCGGCCGGTTTCTACGCCAACCTGCACACCGCGGAGTTCCCCGGCGGAGCCGTCCGCGGGCAGCTCCACCGCCTCAGCAAGCCCGTCGACATCGACAAGGCGCTGTCCAACTTCCAGGCGTCGGTGGTCAAGGGCGAGCAGATCTACGCGTGCACCAAGCAGCCCGACGGCACGTACGCCTTCACCCAGAACAACGTCACTGCCAAGCTCGGCCTGAACATCGACCACTCCTTCGTGAAGCCGAACGCCGGCCCGCCGCAGTGGATCGCCCCTGACGGCTCCGCGGTCACCGGCAAGCTCATCTCCAAGCGGCCGAACGGCGCGAAGAACATCCCTGAGCTGGATCTGGAGGCCACGCAGTCCGGCAAGAAGCACGGCCTGCTGGCGAACAGCGTAGAGATCCTGCGCCTCAACACGGTCGGCGGCGTCGCGCCGGCCGGCGGCTGCGACCCGCACACGCAGCCCAAGGCCGCTGCGCCGTATCAGGCCGATTACCTCTTCATCCAGCGGTGACGCAGCCCTGACCGACGCACCAGAACACCGACCGCCCCGGCCTGTCTCCACTGACCACGACCCCTGACCGCAGCACGCACACCGTGCCCCTCACCGTCCCTCCTGACCGCAGCCCCGAGACCGCGGCCCGCCTGTGATCCCCCCCCAGGCGGGCCGCTTTCGGCGTTGGCGCGCTTCCTGACGCTCCCGCCTCGTACGGCATCCCGCAGAGCCGGGCAGCGCGGGGATGCGGTGCGATTGCGTAACGCCCATTTCGTAACGGAACCCGGCCCGGCGCGGCTCCGCGTAACGCGGAGCCGCATAACTCCTGGTCAGGCCGCCCGTCCGCGCTCAACCACGTCACGCAATGAGGTGTGCGGTTCTGTCCGATGTGCAGACCTACGTGCAGATCGCATGCTTGTTGCATTCGCCAATCGAGAGGGGACCGGGGTCATGGGGGCTTTAACGGAGCAGCGCGCGGTGCCGGGGAACTGGAGCGTCATCGGGTCCACCGGCGCCTCCTGTGACCGGGAGCGGGCGCTGCGCACGCTGTACGACGAGCACGCCGACTCATTGCTGCACTTCGTGATCCGCCAGGTCGGCGGGGACCGGCAGCAGGCCGAGGACATCGTGCAGGAGACGCTGCTGCGCTCCTGGCGCAGGGCGGAGTTCGACGGCACCCGGTCCTTGCGCCCGTGGCTGTTCACCGTGGCGCGCCGGCTGGCCGTCGACACCTACCGCAGGCGCAAGGCCCGCCCCGAGGAAGTCGACGGCAGCGGCCTCGAGGACCAGTTGACGGCCGAGGCGGACGACATCGACCGCATGCTCTCCTCGGTGGTCCTCACGGACGCCCTGGACGCACTGTCACCCGCCCACCGTGCGGTGTTGCAGGAGACGTACTTCCGCGACAGGTCGGTGCAGGAGGCGGCCGATGCGCTCGGCGTCCCGCCGGGCACGGTCAAGTCGCGTATCCACTACGCCCTCCGGGCCCTGCGACTGGCTCTCGACGAGCGGGATGTCAGCACCACCAGGCGGTGACGGGGCCGCGCCGCGCCGCGCGATGGCAGGCCACGGAGTCGCTACGGGGGGCGCCATGGGGGGCGGCCGGCTGCGGAGGCGCTGGGGAGGCGCCGTGGGGCGCCGACGGGGGCCGCCGCGGTTGTGGCGTGTGGCGCAGGACGGCTGCCGCGGGGCCCCGGGCGCTGAGCGGTGTGGTCAGCCCGGAGCGGCGTCCGCGACCCCGACGTCCGTGACCTCGGCCCCCAGATGCCGGGTCGCCCAGGCCGCAAGCTGCGCCCGGGAACGCAGGTCCAGCCGGGTGCGGATGCTCTCCAGGTGCGATTCCACGGTCCGTTGGGACACGTGGATCCGCCGGGCGAGTTGACGGTTGGTCAGTCCGGCCGCGACGAGCCGGGCGATCTCGCGTTCCCGGTCGGTCAGCGGAAGCGCGTCGTCGACCGGCTCCTGCCACACGTCGTGCACCGCGTACTTCAGGGCCTGCGGCAGACTCAGCGCGCTCCCCTCCCGCTCGGCCTCCTGCGCGTCGGCCGGTGAGAGCAGGTCGCGGGCCGCGGCCAGGGCCTGCCGCAGCTCACGTTCCGTGGCCGGGTCGCTGTGCAGCCGGCGGGCCCGCCGCAGACCGGACGTCACCGCGGCGAGCCTCAGGGCGCGGCGCGGACGATCGCGCTGGGCCGCCGCGACCGCAAGGCTCTCCAGTGTGATCACACCGGTGACCGGCAGGATGCCGGAATCCGCTGAGAGCAGGTACGTCTCGAGCCCTTCGCGGAGGTGCTGTTCCGCGGCTTCGGCGTCCTTGCGCGCCAGAGCGTGAGCGCCCGCCGTGTGCAACCACTCGGGGGGCAACGGGTGCGGGGAGTGGCGGCGGTAGAGGGGAAGGCAGCTCTCCATCAGCTCGCCGGCCAGCTCGGTGTTGCCGGACTGCAGCGCCGCCCAGGCCAAGTTGTGCAGACACACCGCGGTGTCCAGGGGGCGGTCGAGTGGCCGTACGAGTTCCAGGCAGCGCGCCGAGGCCGCGTAGGCGTCGGCGTTCCGGTCACAGGACAGATGGACCCGTGCGAGGGTGCCCAGGACGCGGACGAGTGGGATGGGACGGCCCGACTGAAGGGCCAGTTGTTCCGCCTCGCTCACCAGTGCCGCGGCCTCGGTGTGGTCCCCCTGCCCCGCTGCCAGCGCCGCCGCCTGCTCGAGCGCCGCGGCGCGGCCCGGATGGGCCCCGCCGGTGGTCTCCAGCGCGGTCCGCAGGAGTGCGCGGCCCTTGGCGGCGTGGCCGTGGTGCCGCCAGCACCGCCCCAAGGCCGCCGCGAGCGGCAGATAGCGGCTGTCGCCACGCTGCGCGGCCCATTCGACGGCCGCGGTGAGGTTGGCGCGCTCGGTGTCGAGCGGCTCGAGCTCCTGGTAGCAGTGCAACATCTCGTCGCCGACGATCGGTTCGGCCAGCGTCAGCAAGTGACCGGCCAGCCGGTCGAAGGTGGCGTCGGCTTCCCCGGCGATGGTCAGCTGTTCGCGCCCGTACAGCCTGATGGACTCCAGTTGGCGGAACCGGCCGGCCACCGCCCCGCGTTCCGGCACGATCAGTGAGCGCGCCTCCAGTCCGGCGAGCAGGTCGATCATGTCCTCCGCCAGGACGGTCCGACCGTCGGCGCAGGCGGCCGTCGCGGTCGTCAGGCCGAAGCCGCCCACCAGCACCGACAGTCGTCGTAACACCGCCTGCTCGGACGGCTCCAGCAGGTCATGGCTCCACTCGATGGTGGTGCGGAGGTCCCGGTGCCGGCCGGCGGCGGTCCGCGCGCCGTTGGTGAGCAGCCGGAAACGGTCGTCGAGACGGGCGTTGATCTCCGCCACCGGCAGCAGCCGCACGCGGCGCGCGGCCAGCTCGATGGCCAGGGGTATGCCGTCCAGCCGGGTGCACAGGGCGGCAACGTCGGACACGTTGCCGTCGGTGAGCCGGAAGTCCGGGGCGGCGGCGCGGGCCCGCTCCACGAAGAGGCGTATCGCGGCGGAGGTGAGCAGTTGGGCCCGTGTGCGGTTCGGCCGGAGCTCGGGAAGCGGCAGCTCGCCCACCCGTACGACGGTCTCCCCGGATACGTCGAGCGGTTCCCGGCTCGTGGCCAGCACCCGCAGGGACGGACAGTGACGCAGCAGCGCCTCGACGAGCTGCGCGGCCGGCAGCACCAGGTGTTCGCAGTTGTCGAGCACCAGCAGGGTCCGGTGCTGGGAGAGAGTGTCGGTGAGTGTGTGCAGAACCGGCCGGCCCGCCTCCTCCCGGATACCGAGGCAGTCCGCCACGGTCTGTACGAGCAGAGCGGCGTCGGTGAGGGAGGCCAGCTCCACGAGCCACACACCGTCCGGGTAGCGGGGCTGCACCCGCAGGCCCAGCTCGACCGCGAGCCGCGTCTTGCCCGCTCCGCCGGGTCCGGTCAGCGTGACGAGCCGGTGGCGGCCCAGCAGGGACTGGAGTTCGACCAGTTCGCCGTCGCGGCCCACAAAGCTGTCCAGCGGCAGGGGCAGTCGGCCGACGGTCCTGGGGACCGGCCCCGCGGCCGGGGCAGCGGGCGCCGGTGCGGAGGTGTGCGCCTGTACGCCCCGGGACGCGGGTGCGGCCGCGGGGGCACGTACGGCCCGGGGCGCGGATGCGTTCTCCGGCATCCGTTGCGCCGGACCAGCCGCAGCGGTGTCCCCGGTCCGGTCCACGGCGGTGCGCCGCCGGTATGCCCGCTGCCGGCATGCGCTGGAGCAGTATCTGGCGGGCCGGCCCACGCGGCCGCCGGTTCTCCCGGGCTGGGCGTCCAAGCCCTCACCACAGATGGCACAACGACCGGTCGCGGAAGGCACAGGCCCTACTCTCCGTGAGGCGCTACGGTCGGAATTCAGTCGGCGGCCCCCGCCCAATGCCCCTGAATCCCCTCATGGTTGTTCAAGTCGTCACTCTAGCGGGCGCGTCGAAATCAGCGGTACGGCGCCCGACGAGTACCGGCCGGACGCCGGCCGTCGAATGGTCGGCGAAATGGCGGCGAAATGGCCGCGGACGGCCCGGCTGACAGCGCCCGGCCACCGACGCCGCCGGCCCGCAGCGCCCACCGCCACCGACGACACCCGCCCACAGTGCGCGGGCAAAGACGACACCCGCGCCACAGCGCACGGCCCGCCACGCCGCCCCCGGCCCGCAGTGCCCCGTCACAATGGCCCTCATGCCCCGACGTACGCCACGCGCGCAGCAGTCCCGCCACACCCCGACGGCCTGCCCCTGCGGGCTCCCCGCGACGTACGACGCCTGCTGCGGCCGGCTGCACCGGGGCGAGGCCCGCGCCGCCACGCCCGCGCAGTTGATGCGCTCCCGCTTCAGCGCCTTCGCCGTCCACGACGCGGCGTATCTGCTCCGGAGTTGGCACCCGTCGACCAGGCCTGCGGGGATCGACTTCGATCCCGCGATGCGCTGGCAGCGCCTGGACATCGTCGGCGGCACTGGCGGCGGCCCGTTCGGCAGCGAGGGGACTGTCGAGTTCCGCGCTCACTACACCCGGCACGGCCACGCGGGCGAGCTCCACGAGATCAGCCGGTTCGTACGCCACGACGGTGCCTGGGTCTATCTGGACGGCGTCGTCAGCGACTGAACGGATACCGCGGACGCACGCATCCGTGGAACCGCCACCGGGCAACGGCGCGTCAGTAACCGGGCACGGATGGCGAGATGCCGGGGCGATAACCGTGCACGGGGGGCGAGATGCCGGGCGATCCAGGGGCAGCGCCACCGAGTGCTGCCCGCCTCACCCCTCCACGCGGTGCACGCCGAAGGCACACAGCAGCGTCACCGGATCGCGCTTCGCCCGGGCGTCCGCCGAGCCTTAAATGCAGACATGTCCGATCGGGATAACGGCGGGATCTGCACAGGGGAATTGACCACCGGAATGGTGTGAAGAAGTCGTCACGATCCGGTGCCCAATACTGCACGCGAAAGTACCGAAACGCTGACCTAAAAACCCCGCGGCCTGGGTGGACGTGTGGTCGGGCAGCATGGTTTGATCTTGCGGGGTTCGCAGTTACAGATTCTCGGTTTTCCGGGCATCAGGCGACCGTTGAACGGCCGATCGGCTTCGCTGTCGAGCGGCCGACAGAAGTAAGAAACATTCATGAACTAAGGAAGGCCCCCCTCATGCGTAACGACTCCACCCCCCAGGTCGAGACCCGCGAGATTGCCGACAGCGACCTGGACAACGTCTCCGGCGGCGTCCTCGGCGTGGCGGTTGGTCAGACCGTGTCCACGGCCGAGTCCCTTCTGCCGGTCTCGCAGGTCAACGGCATCGCCTCGGAGGCCACCGGCATCAACACCGCTGGCGTCACCGGTCTCGCCGGCCTCTGAGGCGACGTCGCCGCAAGGCGTCACAGCCTGGAGCATTATGCAACCTACCGGTGCATCCGAATCACAGTAGGAATCCCAGTAGAGTTGCCCATGGACCCCGGAACAGTTCCGTTCCGGGGTCCATGGATGCGTCGGTCGACAACTGTCGGACGCTATTTGTTAACCTCGGTTCTGCTTTACACTCACGCACTGCTGGGCTGGTCGTGCACGGGTGTGCTCCGACCGCGACGAATGTAGTTGAAGGAATAGTTCCGTGCAGTTCCGGCAAAAGGCGCTTTCCAAGCTGCAATCGCCTGAAGAGCTCGACGTACCGGTGCGTTTCGCCCGGCCGCAGGGCGGGCTCGTGCTGACCGTCACGGTCCTCGTCATGGCCGCCGCGTGTTTCTGGGCGGTGACCGGCTCCGTCTCGTCCAAGCTGAACGCGCCCGGCATCCTCACCCATGCCGAGGGCAGTTATGTATTGCAGAGCCCGGTCTCGGGACAAGTCACCGCGGTCCGCGCCAAGGAGGGCGACAGGTTGCCCCAGGGGGCGCCGTTGCTGGACGTACGCACGAAGCGGGGCGTCCAGGCCGTACGTACGGTGGCCGCGGGGCGGGTGACCTCCATGGTGGCCAAGATCGGCGCGGTGGTCACGACCGGAGCCGATGTGGCGACCGTGGAGCGCATCGACGACCCCGATGACCCGCTGGTGGCGATGGTGTACGTGTCGGGCGGCAGCGGATCGACGGTCCCGGTGGGCGCTCGCGTGGACCTGACCGTCCAGTCGGTGCCGGCGCAGCAGTTCGGTGTGCTGCGCGGCCGTGTCAAGGCCGTCGGCCGGGTGCCCCAGACCCGGCAGCAGATCACCGGTTTCCTCGGCGACAGCCAGTTGGGCGAGCAGTTCTCGGCGCAGGGCAAACCGGTGGCGGTCCTGGTGCAGCTGGACCGGTCGAGCGGCACGACGTCGGGGTACACCTGGTCGTCGAAGAGCGGACCGCCGTACGCGATCGATTCCACGACGTTGGTCAGTGGCGCCATCCACGTGGCGGCGCAGCGCCCGGTCGACTGGCTCCTCCCGTGACCGCGCGGAACGACCCCGCCACGACGCGGAGCGACCCCGCCACGACACAGCCGATACCGGTCGCAGGGCGCGGGAAGCACCGTCCGGGCCCGGCGAACGGCGGTCGGCACCGCCCGAACCGGGCGAGGCCCGAGCCGGTGCCGAAGGGGAAGAAGCAGAAGACCGTCCGCAGTCCGACCGTTCTGCAGATGGAAGCGGTGGAGTGCGGTGCCGCTTCGCTGGCCATGGTGCTCGGCCACTACGGCCGGCATGTGCCCCTCGAGGAACTGCGGATCGCCTGCGGGGTGTCCCGTGACGGATCCCGTGCCAGCAACCTGCTGAAGGCGGCGCGCAGTTACGGCCTCACAGCCAAGGGCATGCAGATGGAACCCGCCGCGCTGGCGGAGGTGCGGGCGCCGGCCATCCTGTTCTGGGAGTTCAACCACTACGTCGTCTTCGACGGCATGGGGCGGCGCTTCGGCCGCCGCGTGGTGCACATCAACGACCCGGGCCGGGGCCGCCGGTTCGTCTCGATGGAGGACTTCGACTCCAGCTTCACCGGCGTCGTACTCACCTTCGAGCCCGGCGAGGAGTTCCGCCGGGGCGGCCGGAAGCCGGGGATCATGCGCGCCATGCCGGCGCGGCTGCGCGGCACCACGGGCACGATGCTCGCCGCGCTGATCGCCAGCTTCCTGCTCGTCGTCGTCGGCGCGTCCGTACCTGCCCTGAGCCGTACGTACATCGACATGTTCCTGCTCGGCAACCAGACGTCGCTTCTGGGCGTGCTCTTCGCGTCGATGGCCGCCATGGTGGTGCTGACCGCCGTACTGACCGCTCTGCAGCAGTCGAATCTACTGCGCGGCCGCATCATCTCGTCCACGCTGAGCAGCGCCCGCTTCCTGCGGCATCTGATCAGACTGCCGGTCACCTTCTACGCCCAGCGCAACCCGGCCGACCTCGTCCAGCGCCTGCAGTCCAACGACACGGTGGCCGAGACCCTGGCGAGGGACCTCGCCGCCGCCGGCGTGGACGCCGTGGTCGTGATCCTCTACGCGTTCCTGCTGTGGAGCTACGACCCGCAACTGACGGTCGTGGGCGTGCTGATCGCGCTGCTCAATGTGGTGGCGATGCGGGTGGTGATCCGGCTGCGGGCCACCGGTACGCAGAAGCTGCGCGCGGACAGCGCGCGGCTGACCAACACCTCCTACAGCGGGCTCCAGCTCATCGAGACGATGAAGGCGACCGGAGGCGAGAACGGGTACTTCCGCCGCTGGGCCGGCCAGCACGCGACGACGCTGGACGGACAGCAGCGGCTCGGTGTGCCGAGCGCGGCGCTGGCCGTCGTCGCGCCCAGCCTCGCCGCGCTCAACAGCGCGCTGATCCTTCTGATCGGCGGGCTGCGGGCGGTGGAAGGCCATATCTCCATCGGCCTGCTCGTCGCCTTCCAGGCGCTGGTGACCAGCTTCACCGCACCGATCACCCGGTTGAACGGGGTGGCCGGCCGGCTTCAGGACTTCGCGGCGGATGTGGCCCGGCTCAAGGACGTCGAGAGCTTCCCGGTGGACACGCTGTACTCGCGGCGCGAGCCGGCCGCGAGCACCCGCAGGCTGCGCGGTCACGTGACGCTGGACAACATCACGTTCGGATACAGCCCGCTGGACAAACCGCTGCTCACCGACTTCTCGCTGTCGGTCGGACCGGGCCAGCAGGTCGCGCTCGTCGGCGGCTCCGGCAGTGGCAAGTCCACCGTATCCCGGCTGATATCGGGTCTCTACCGTCCGTGGGAAGGCGCGATCCGCATCGACGACCGGCGGCTGGAGGACATCCCCCGCAGTGCGCTGTCCGCCTCGGTGTCCTTCGTCGACCAGGACGTCTTCCTCTTCGAGGGCACCGTCCGCGACAACGTGGCGCTGTGGGATCCGTCGATCACGGACGAGGCCGTCGTCTCCGCACTCCAGGACGCCGCCATCCACGACACGGTCGCCCGGCGCCCCGGCGGCATCCACAGCCGGGTGGAGCAGGACGGCCGCAACTTCTCCGGCGGCCAGCGGCAGCGGCTCGAGATCGCCCGGGCGCTGGTCCGCCGGCCCAGCATCATGGTCCTCGACGAGGTGACCAGTGCCCTGGACGCGGAGACCGAGCAGCTGATCATCGACAATCTGCGGCGGCGTGGCTGTGCCTGTGTCGTCATCGCGCACCGGTTGAGCACGGTGCGCGACAGCGACGAGATCGTCGTGCTGGACCACGGGACGGTCGTGGAGCGCGGGCGGCACGAGGACCTGGTCGTCGCCGGGGGGCCGTACGCCGAGCTGGTCAAGGAGCACTGACGTGACATCCGTTCACCACCCCGTGGTCACCGGCACCGGGCCCGGAGACGTGGTGGTCGGTGCCCTGGGCGGTCTGGGCGAGCCGGTCGACTGCGCCGGCACCCGCAGCCTGTCGCTCGAGGGGCCCCATGTGCTGTGGCTGGTCGCTGACGGGGCGTTGGACCTGTTCGCGGTCGACGCCGCCTCGCAGGGGCACTGGCACTTCCTCGGCCGGCTCACCACGGGAACTCTGCTCCTCGGGCCCGTCGAAGGCCCGCAGCACACCCTCGTCGGCCGGCCCCTTCAGGGCTGCGTACTGCGCCGGATCCAGCTCCGGGAGCTGTTCCGGCCCGAGCCCGGGTACGGCGACCAGTGGTCGTACTACGACCCCGCCGCGATGCCCAGCACGCTGGAGGACGCGCTGGCCCGCGGTGTGGGACGCAGCCTGCGTGTCCTGTTCGAGGCGCCCGTGGACGGCCAACCGGGCATGAACGTCGGTCAGTCGGTGCCCGGCGACGAGACCGAACAGGGAACGGTGGCGTCGGCCGCCGCGTACGAAGCCTCCGACGACAACATCCTGTGGATGTCCGTGGCCCCCGGCAGCGTGCAGTACGGCGCCGCGTACAGCATGGAAATGGCCGCCGACCTGCTCATCGATGGCGCGGTGTGGCAGGGCATGGTCAACCAGCAGTCCCGGCTGCTGTTCGCGCTGGACCGCTGGATCGAACAGCTCGAGCGTGCTCACGAGGACCGGACCGCGGCCGGCATCAAGGCCGGGGAGTCCGTACGCGCCCAGGCAGACCAGGCGCTGCTGGCCTCGATCGGCACATCGGGGAAGGCCCCGTCCCGTACGGCCCAGGAGACCGACGACGCGACACTCGCGGCCTGCCGCAGAGTCGCCGGCGCCGTCGGGATGCCGGTCACCGCGCCCACGGAGGGCGGCGCGCTGAACGACCGGATGAATCCGGTCGAGCGCGTCGCGCTGAGTTCACGGTTCCGTACCCGCGTGGTCAAGCTCACCGGCCGCTGGTGGCGGGAGAACAGCGGTCCCCTGGTGGGTCACCGGGCCGGGACCGGAGCCCCGGTCGCGCTGCTGTGGCGCCGCGGCCGGTACGAGGCGGTGGAGCCCGTCAGCGGCGAGCGGTCGAGCATCGGCAGGGCGAACGCGGCCGACTTCGAATCCCGCGCCGTCATGTTCTACCGTCCGCTGCCCGAACAGCCGATGGCCACCTGGCGGCTGCTCCGCTTCAGCCTGCGCGGCACCCGCACGGACGTGCGGAACCTGATCCTGGGCGGTCTGGTCGCGGTCGGTCTCGGCGCCCTGGTGCCGCTCGGCACCGGACAGGTCCTCGGTGTCTACGTACCGAACGCCGAGAACAGCCTGATCGTCCAGACCTCGCTGGCACTCGTGGTCACCACCGTCGTCTCCGCCGCGTTCATGCTGCTCCAGAACACCTCCATCCTGCGTATGGAAGGGCGTATCGAAGGCACGCTCCAGCCGGCTGTCTGGGACCGGCTGCTGCGCCTGCCGACGAAGTTCTTCACCGAGCGCTCCACCGGAGAGCTGGCCAGCGCTGCCATGGGCATCAGCACCATTCGCCGCGTGATGTCGGGCATCAGCTCGGTGGCGGTACAGGCCGGCACGGTCGGTACGGTGAACCTCGTTCTGCTGCTGGTCTTCAGCGTCCCGCTGGCGCTGACGGCGATCGGCATGCTGCTCGTCATCGCCTCGCTGTTCCTCGGTATGGGCCTATGGCAGCTGCGGTGGCAACGCCGGCTGATCGAGCTCAACAACAAGCTCAACAACCAGGCGTTCCAGACCCTGCGCGGACTGCCCAAACTGCGCGTCGCCGCTGCGGAGAGCTTCGCCTACGCCGCCTGGGCACGCGAGTTCGCCCGCAGTCGCGAGCTGCAGCAGCGGGTGGGCCGGATGAAGAACCTGATCACGGTCCTCAACGCGGTCTATCTGCCGCTCTGCACGCTCATCATGTTCATGCTCCTCGCCGGCCCGGCCCGCGGGAGTCTGTCGGCGAGCGAGTTCCTCACCTTCAACACCGCCGTGACGATGATGCTGAGCTCGGTGACCCAGCTCACCGGTGCGCTCATCTCGGCCGCCTCCGTCCTGCCGCTGTTCGAACAGATCAAGCCGGTGCTCGAAGAGGTCCCCGAGGTGCGCGGAGGCAGCACACAGCCCGGCACCCTGTCCGGCGGTATCGAGGCCAGGCAGCTGTCCTTCCGATACTCCGAGGACGGGCCGATGGTGCTCGACAACGTGTCGTTCCGGATACGGCCCGGCGAGTTCGTGGCCATCGTCGGGGCCAGCGGCTGCGGCAAGTCGACTCTGCTCCGGCTGCTCATCGGCTTCGACCAGCCGGTCTCCGGCAGCGTCCTCTACGACGGCCAGGACCTCGCGGCCCTCGACCAGGCAGCCGTACGCCGTCAGTGCGGAGTGGTCCTGCAGAACTCCCAGCCGTTCAGCGGCTCGATTCTGGACTGCATCTGCGGCGCCGAGATGTTCTCCCAGGAAGAGGCGCTGGAGGCCGCCGAGATGGCAGGTCTGGCCGAGGACATCAAACGCATGCCGATGGGCCTGCACACCGTGCTCTCCGATGGCGGGGGCACCGTCTCCGGCGGGCAGCGACAGCGTCTGATGATCGCCCAGGCCCTGATCCGGCGCCCGCGCATCCTGTTCTTCGACGAGGCCACCAGCGCGCTGGACAACGAGACCCAGCGCATCGTGATCGAGAGCACCCGCAAGCTGCGCGCCACCCGCATCGTGATCGCCCACCGGCTGTCCACCGTCATGGACGCCGACCGGGTGATCGTCATGTCGGAGGGCAAGGTCCTCCAGCAGGGAGCGCCCGCGGATCTACTCGCCGATACGAGCGGCCTGTTCCATGAACTGGTCCGCCGCCAGATCAGCTGACCCGCCGCGCAGCGAGGTGCCTTCCCTCGGGTGCCCATCGCTCCGCGTCGGGGCGGAGTCAGGCCGGGTGCAGCCACCGACCACCTGCTCCCACCCCAAGCGGCCCGCCAGCAGGTCGGATCGCTCCTCCTTGGGCAGCCACGTCAGACCAAACCTCCGCGACGCCGCAGGGGTCGGCACCGTCGCCGAGGATCTCGCTCAGTTCCGTCTTCGTATACCGCGTGAGCCGCACAATGGCTGCCGACGCGGAAGGCCCGTTCCCGGTCATCTGTGAATGATGCTGTCCAGACCGACTACCGCCAACTGCGCCGACCCTTGCAAGGACTCCTTGCGCCTGGTGCTGTGAACGGCAGCCGGTGCAGGGTCGGTTGAAGGCTGTTTGTAGGGTTCACGTCATGGGGATGTGGAACGGGGTGGCCTCCGGCCCAGCTGCGGCGCAGGGGTACGGGCCGGACGCAGGGGCGGCGCAGATACCGCCATGGCAGGCGCCGACAGATGTCGAACACGGGTTGTACGAGGCCAAGATGCGCGGCGACTGGGCCACGTACTTCGACGTCCTCGCCGGTACGAGGCTCTACCACGCGATGTCCCGGCTCCGGGCCGACGCCGACCTGAGCAAGGTCTCGTACTCTCCGTACTGGAACCCCGGAACCCGCACACACTGTCTCGCAGTCCTGACCTCCGGAGTGCTGCCCGCACCCGCACCCGATCCGGTCTTCTTCAGCGACAGCCTGCACACGCTCGCCCGGGACTGGCCCTGGGACGACCACTGGCTGGCCGTCAACCCCGGCACACCCTGCGAGGCGTACTTTCCCGCCACCCCGGCTCATCGAGCGGTGTGGCAGCAGCATGCCCAGCGGGTGCCGACGAACTCCGAGGGAGCTCTTCGCACACTGTGGGTCGGCGGTCCGCTGCACGGGCCCGTGGCGCACGGGCTCGCTTGCGGAGCGCTGCTGTCGGTGAACAACCGCGCCCTGTGGAACACCGTCGGCTGGCACGGGGGCGGCTACCAGAGCGAGCGGGACCTCCTGCTCGAGTGGTGGGGCATCGGCACCAGGGAGAAGTGGCTCGAATCTCAGGAAGCCCTGCTCCACGGCAGCATGGTCAGCGCTGTCTGGGAATTCGTGCTGGAAGTACGGCAGTCGATCGCCCGCGAGTACGGCGGCGCGGTCGACCTCGCGCACTGGCGGCAGGTCACCGAGCGGGTCATGCGCCACCGGCTCGACCAGGCGGCCCGTGCCGAACCGGGTGAGGAGGAGCCCGGTCGCAGCGTGGATGTCGAAGCCGAGATCCGCAGAGTGCAGCAGCTCATAGGCCGTATCACCCGTTACGAGAGCCGCTTCCGCGCCGACGGGCTCCTCGGTGAGGGCAGGCAGGTGCGCTCAGTTCTGGCCTGGGACTACGGACGGGCGTCGAACATGGCTCGCTGGGGCCTCGGGGCCCGCTTCTGCGACCTCGCGGAGACAGAGCAGGCCGTCGTCCGTGCCGGACGGATCAGTCAGGTGACGTACAAGTCCTGGGAGGACTTCTCAGCCGGGTTCGTCCTGGGCCGCTGCCTCCACTTCGACGAGGAGGAGTTCGGCAACTGGTACGAGGAGATGCTTCATGCGCACCGCGTTCTGACGACCGACCCGCACAGCCCCTGGCTCAGCATCCCCTGGAAGTGACCATCGGACGCGGGCGAACGCCCGTGCCCGGCCCGGGAGTTCTCGATGGACGGGGCAGGCCGCCCACTGACAAAATGGCAGGTCTATGACATCACCGAATTCGACCCGGAAGGAAGCGGCGAGCATTTCGCGGGGCGCCCCCGTTTCCGCTCTTTGGTCGCGGAGTTTCCTTTTCTTCTTTCTGGCGCGAGCCGTCGCCAAACTCGGCGACATGATGCTGCCCATCGCGCTGGCCACCGGTCTCATCCGATATGGACACGGAGCCGGGGCCGTCGGGGCCGCGATGGCGTCTTACACGGCTTGTTTCGCGGGCTTTGTCATTTTCGGTGGCGTCGTCGCGGATCGCATCAGTACGCGCGTCCTGATGGTCGGGGCCGACCTGATCCGCGTGGGCACCCAGTCGCTGGCCGCGGCCATGTTCTTCACGGGCCATGTCGTGCTGTGGCAACTGTGCGCCATCGGCGCGGTGAACGGCGTCTGCGCCGCGCTCTTTCAGCCCGGTGTCGCAAGCACGATTCCCCGGATCGCGGACGATGTGCAGGGCGCGAACGGGGCCGTCCGTACCGCGGAATCCCTCATGGCCGTTCTGGGCCCCGCGCTGGCCGGTGTGCTGGTCGGTCTGACATCGGTCGGTGGCGTATTCGCCGCCCATGCCGTCACCTATCTCGTCAGCGCCCTCTGCCTGACGTTGATGAGACTGCCCGCCGCCTCCGCCCACGAGGCGGTGCCGACCACCAGGACGTCCACGTCCCGGACCTTCCGTGCCGATCTCGTCGAGGGATGGCGTGAATTCCGTTCCCGTACGTGGATGTGGGGCGTCATCGTCATATGGATGGTCCTCATGATCGCCGTGTGGGGGCCGACCGTACCGCTGGCCGCCACTGAGATCATCACCGAGCACGGCGAAGGCGCGTACGGCATCGTCAACTCCGCGCTCGGGGTGGGCATGGCCGCCGGCGGGCTGCTCGCCATGCGCATCCGCCCGAGGCACCCCCTGCGCGCGGGGGCCATCGCCCTGTTCGGCTTCTGCCTGCAGTCCTTTGCCCCCGGAGCTCATCTGCCCGTACCGCTGATCGCCGGAGGGTTCGCGGTGGCCGGTGCGGCCATGGCCTTCTGGAGCGTGATGTGGGCGACCAGCATTCAGACCCAGGTGCCGGGCCGCGTCCTCAACCGCATCCACGCCTACGAGGTCGCCGGCTCCGTGGCCATGCTGCCCGTCGGACAGGCGCTCGCGGGCCCCGCCTCGGGGCTGTTCGGGATCCGGGAAGTGCTGCTCACCAGCGGCGTGATGGCGGTCGTGGTGTGCGTAGCACTGCTGGGTGTACCCGCCATCCGCAACCTGCACAGGGTCGACGGCGCCCCGGTGAAGTCCGGCTGAGTGGCTCAGGGCTGTTGGGCTTGTCTCCGGCGGCCGGTGTCCCCAGAGACACCGATGGCACGGCCCCCGGAGACACGGACGCCCCCCGGAGACACCCGGCCGCCTCCCGACGGCCCGGACAACCTCTACGCGGCAGGGGCCCGGAGAACCTCTACGCCGCAGGCTCCCGGCCGTCTCCCGACCGCAGAACCGGCCGGCCGAGCCACTGTTCGGCCGCCGCCGGCTCGGCAGGAGCCCCGTCGCAGAGCACGTACCGCGCGGGGGCCATGGCCCCGTCGAACTCCGACAGCGCTGCCACGCATGCCGTGTGCAGCGCGTGAGGGGTCAACGAAGCGCCGCCGGCGTCGACGTAGGCCACCAGCTCCGGGGCGCCCGCGCTCTCCGGCACGACGGGGAGGACGGCCGACGTACGGCCCCCCGCGGCCTTCTCCACCAGGTTTCCGGTGGCGGCGAGGTCGATCAGCGAAGAGTCGATCTCCACCCATTCGGGGCCCCGCACCACGGGGACGATCCCGGAGACCGCTCCGACCCGCTCCAGCGGCAGGTCCTCGTCCGCGGCGGCGACAAGAAGCGACTCGACCCCGGTGAGGAAGGCGCGCAGGTCCGGCTCGGGCAGGTAGTGCGAGTCGGTCCACAGCGAGAACTCGGCGACACCGACGCTGCGGACGACCTTGAAGTAGAAGCGCACGGGCATGAACGTGGCCGGATCGACCAGCAGGCCCGTCCGCCCGGCTCCCTCGGGCACGGGAGCGGCATCTCCGGACCCGCTGCGGTCGTTGTACACGCAGTCCCGGGCGAACCGGATGCCACGCCGGAATCCGATCCGGTCGATCAGGTCCCACAGGCGTAGCGGGTCGACCTGGCTGTGCTGGTACGCGGCGAGGCTCCCGGCCCAGGCCCGGCGCACCAGCGCGTCGAACGTACCGCTCCCGGCGGTGAGAACGACGAGGGCGTCCTGCGCGATGGTGCCGACGTACCGCTCCGTGTGCGGGGTGTTGCGGTTCGCGGCGATCGAGGTGAGCGCGCAGCGGTCGTTGCCGGCCCGGTGCGCGAGTACGGCCGCGGTGGCGGCCAGCAGTACCGCGGACCTGCTGGCCTTGGTGCGGGCAGCGAGCACCTGGAGCGCGTCGGCGGCCGTACGGGAGCGGAGGACTCCGCACAGGTACCGGGGGGAGCTGTCGGGGCGGGTGCCCGCGGGCACGGCGAGCACGGACTGCGGGACCCTTGCCAGAGCCCGGCCCCAGTGGCGCAAGGCGGCTTCATTGCGCTCCTGCCAAGCCGCCGACTGCTGCTCCGTGCCGACGTCCAGCGGCTGGTGCGCGGCGCCGGACGGCAGCGGCCCGCTCACCCCCGCCAGAGCGTTCTCCAGGTCCTCGCCGAGGATGCGCAGGGCCTCGCCGTCCACCGCGATGTGCGAGTGAACGACGACGAGCTTCCTCGGCGTGCCGTGCGGCGCCACCACGGCGACACGCAGCGGGAGTTCCCGGGCGAAGTCGAACGGGCGCTCCGTCATGGATTCCAGGACGTTCGAGAGCGTCGTCCCGTCGTCCGGGGCGTCGTGGACCCGCACCGGAAGCTCGCCCTCCCCGACGACCCGCTGCCGCAGCCCGTCGACGTCGGGGTAGAGAGTCCGCAGCGATTCGTGGGCCACCAGCAGGGAGCGCAACGCCGCGACGACCCGCGGGATGTCCGACTCCGGCGGCAGCTCGGTGATCTGCGTCAGGAAGGCACTGTTGCGGTCGCCCGGATACTTGGCGCGCCGCCGGTACGTCTTGGTCTGGGCCCAGCTGGACGGGCCCTCCTTGTCCGGCCCGGCGGAGAACGAAACCGTCACATCGGGGGACGGACGCATCTCATCGATCCTCTCTGCGCAGTCCGGGAAGCCCGACGGGCGCGGCGGCGGACCGCAGCAACTCCGGCCAGTCCCGGGGGTCGTCGCCGAGGTGGCCGTGCAACCACCGCGCCCACCGGTCGAGGCCGAACCCGATGCAGGCGGAGTAGGCCGGCGCCCCGTCCGGGAGGGCGATCCCGAACTGCGACCCGAAGTGCTGGTTGTGCAGGTTCACGGACGTGACGGCGACCGGCGCGGTGCCGTCCGCCATCCGGCCCTTCAACTCGTGCTTCAGATCGAACGCGGACTGGTAGCCGAGAAGTTCTTCGCGCTCCGAGGTGAAGAACGGGTCATTGGCGGCGGCGAGCGTGCAGGGCAGTCCGAGGAGGCGCGCGAGATCGGCCACCGCGTCCAGCATCGTGTCGCGGAACGTCCTGGTGGCGGCCCGGTCGCCGAGGAAGACGACCTCCCGCATGTCGAACGACCAGAGCCGGGTCGGCGTCCGGTCGGCCCCCGCTTCGTACCGTCCGCACATCCCGCGGGCGGTCATGGTGACCGGTCCCGCCAGCGGCCGGTCCGCCAGCGCCGCGAACAGGTTCATGCACACCGCCGGCGCCAGGACCACCTCGGCGGGGGTGAGCTCCGCCGACGCCGAGACGAGATCGGCCGAACCCGCGAAGCGGTCCAGCGCCCGCAGGTCCGGCCCGACGACGCTGCAAGCCGTCAGATGCTGGGGGAAGTTGCGGGTGTAGCCGGCTCTGTGGATGGTGTCCCAGGAGACCAGGTGCGGCACCGCGTGCTCCGCGGCGCCGGCCTCCTGCGCCAGACCGAGGAAGACCGTGTCCAGGGCCCGTGTCAGGCGGGCCAACCCGGGCCCCGCGACCTGCAGTCCCGGCCCCACCCATGTCGCGTCCGCCGCCGGGCGGGGCACCGCCGGAGCGTCTCCCAGGTCCAGCAGTTCCTTCGGCTCGCGCGCGGTTGCCAGCGACGCGCGGGCGTGAGCCTCCTCCAGCAGGGCAACGGCCGTGTCAGCAGCATCGTTCGGTGGCTCGGCGTAGCGTACGAGGGTGTCCGACTCCCGGTGCTCGCACCGGACCTCCGACCCTTCGGGCAGGCAGTACGACAGCAGGTCCTCGAAGGTCCGCCGCTGGGCGGGAGCCAGCGCTTTCGGCGAGGTCCAGGTCACCATGGTGTTCACGATTGAGCTCCAGCCCTGTCCTCGGCGTCCCGGAGCGTGACGGTGCACCGGGAACGGCTGACCATGCGGAACGTACGGCCCTGGGCCGTGGGCAGCACGCCGTTGTCCAGGGACATCCGCTCCACGCGGTCGAGCACGGCGTTGAGTACGATCTCCAACTCCCTGTTGGCCAGCCCCATGCCGAGGCAGGCGTGGCGGCCCATGCCGAAGGACAGGGTCGCTCTGCGCTCCCGGGCCGGATCCCAGGCGTGCGGCCGTTCGTAGACGGCCGGATCACGGTTCGCGCTGGCCAGAACCACCTGAAGCGGGGCTCCTTCCGGGATCCGTACGCCGCCCAGGGTCACCTCCTGTGCCGCGAAACGCAGGGTGACGTGCAGTGGTGGTTCATGACGCAGGGTCTCGGCCACTACGGCCGGGATGAGCGACCGCTCCTTTCGGATGCGTTCGAAGACCTCCGGTTCGGCAGCGATCCTGCACAGCAGGTTGGTCAGACCGCCGGTCGTGGTCTCGGTGCCGGCGGCCAGCAGCAGAATGGAGGTGTTGACGAGGTCGGCGTCGCTGAGGGTCCCGGTCTCCGCCAGCGTGCCCAGCAGCCCGCTCTCCGCGGGACAGCCGGTCGTGAAGCCACGGAAGTAGTCGCGCAACGTCCCCCGGTGAGCCACGACTTCGTCCAACGGGACGTCGTCGTGATCGACGTACGCGACCAGCGGGCGCATCGTTTCGTGCAGCCAGTCGGCGTCGCTGTCGGGGAGTCCCATCATCCGGCAGACGACCCGCATGGGCAGCCGCCGCGCCAGCACCTCGATGAAGTCGGCACGGCCGTCCGTCAGCAGCTCGTCGAGCATCTCCCCGGCGAACGGCGAGACGATCCGCTGGGCGAAGTCCGCGGTGGGCCGGGGACGGAACGACCCGGCGGCGGCGGATCTGAGCCGGGTGTGCTCGGCGCCGTCGCTGTCGAGCATGGAGGGCCCGAAGGCACGGCGGCTGGTGCGGAAGGGGTGGAAGGCGGTGAAGTCCGAGGACGTCATCACCTGGCGCACGTGGTCGTAGCCGAAGACGAAGTACGAGTCGTGGACCGGCGACAGATGTACGGGCCGGTGCTCCCGGTACCAGTCGTACAGCGGCCATGGGTCCGTCTGAAAGGCCGCCGAACCGAAGTCGATCTCGGTGCCGGTGCCGGGCTCGGTGCGCGTGCCGGGCTCGGTGCCGCGGTCGCCGTCGCCATCGCGGTCGCCATCGTGGTTGGGCCGCATCACCGGCGGCGGAGGGTCCGTTGTCTGATTGGGCACCTGATGCCCCCCGTGTCTATGGATTGAACTTGAGTTCGCCGGTTCCCGCGATGAAGTCGTCGAGGCCCGTCAGCTCGGCCAGCGTTTTGCCTTCCGACCGCATCGCCTTGCGCAGCCGCTCCTCGCGCTCGCGCAGTACGCTCCCGGCGGCGACGACGGCGGACACGCGGTTCTCCGGCAGGATCAGGAAGCCGTCCGGGTCTCCGAAGATCCAGTCCCCGGGCTCGATGCGGCAGCCGGCGACCTCCAGGGTGTCCGGGACCCGCTCGGCCAGGACATCGGTCGTCCTCGCCGACACGTAGTTGACCTGGGTGGAGAAGACCGGGACGGGGATCGAGGCGATGTCGCTGAGGTCGCGCACCGCTCCGTTCACCACGATCCCGGCCAGCCGCTGGACCTCCGCCGAGGCGGTGTAGATGTCCCCCGCCAGCCCTTCGGACGGCTCGGTCTCGTTGTGGATGAAGATGACCCAGCCGGGCGGGGCGGCGGCCAGCGCCTGGAGACACGGCAGCATGTCGTCCCGGGTCGCCACGGGGAAGACCGGTCCGCAGACCCGGTCGTGGCCGTTGCGCGGCACCAGCGGAATCGGCAGCTGCGTGATGTACTCACCGGCGGCATCGGCCAGTTGCGCACATCCCAGATCGTCGAAGCGACTCCGGAACTGTGCGATCTGCTGCTCGCTGAACTTCGACTCCACGGCGGTCATCGCTTCGCACCTTCTTCCGCCTGAACGAGGCCGTACAGACCCCTCAGGGTGTAGAAATTCTCGATGTCGTGTTCCGCGACATCGATGGAGCAGCCGGTCAGGGACTCGACGAACACGATCATCCGGATGATCGAGAACGAGGTCACCAGGCCCATGTCGAACAGGTTGTCGTCAGGGGCGATCTCCTGTGGAACCGGTTCCTTCGAGTCCGCGTGAAGCGACTTCACGAATTCCCGTATCTCTTTGTAGAAATGTTCCTGTTCCATTGCTGTCTTCCTTGTGAGTGGGTACGTCAGGATCGGACGGCGGCTCGGCGGATCGATCGATGCGTCAAGGGCTGTGAGGGAATTCCGAAGTGGTAGGGCCCGGTCTTCTCAGACGTGGCGTTTCGTGCCGATGATGATTCCACTGGCAACGGGGAGCTCGACGGACGTCAGACGCGGATGGGAAACGATTGCGTCCCGCACTTCGCTGACGGTGGCCCGGTGCTCGCTGCGCTGATAGCGCGTCACATCCATGTCATCGACCACAAGAATTCCGGATGCCTGGAGCGCGGACACGGTCAGGTCCAGTCTCTCCCATTTCCCGCCCTCGGCATCGGCGAAGATCAGGTCGAAACCACCGAGCGTCGGAAGCAGTTCCACGGCGTCCCCGGTCCTCAGTTCCACCCACTCGGGCCAGGGCAGCCGCCGTGCCGGCGCGGAAAGGTCGGGACTGCTCTCCACCGTCACGACCGTCACATCGCTCCGGGACAGGACCCCTTCGACCAGCCATGCGGTTCCGACGCCCACGCCGGTGCCCAATTCGAGAATACGGCCCCCGGGTGGAACCGCGGCGCTGAGCGTGGACAGAAGTCTGCCCACCAAAGGCTCACAGGACAGCGGGAAATCGTGATCAGCCGCCGATTTGAGGGCCTCGGAAACGAGATGAGGCAGCTCGGTCATTCAATGTTCCCTTCACGCACCGACTTACTCGTCGGCCATTGCACGCAAGGAGGATTGTGGTCGCAATCAATGAATGTAATGGGGAAGGCACCCGGCGGAAACCTCTGCGAAGACACTAGCGATCAGCATCTCCCCCGGCAATGGACCATCCATCATTCGAGATGGCCAAATCCCTTGCTATGCCATTGAGTTGGGAGTCAACAAGGACCGGAGCACGCCCGTATCGGACGCCCCGACACGCTGTCATCAGCCGGGTCGGCAATACGCAATGGCGGCGTCGTCGTGCGTCTTGCCCCGGGCCCATCGGATCCCGTCGGGATCCTCCGCTTCGGCCCGGCGGATCCGTTGGATGGCCGCTTCAGGCCCCGCACGGTCCAGGTCGTCGAGCAGCCCGGGCCAGTCGGTGAGCCCGTACCGGTCGACGGCGCACGAGACCCCGTCGGTCATCAGCGCGGCCCGCCGTACCCGGTGCCGGTCGTAGCGGCCCGTCAGGGCGTGCCGAGCCGCTTCGGGCTCGGAGGCCGCCACCCAGTAGCCGCCCCGTCGGTTACGGCGTGCCCGCTTGGCTTCCATGAGGGCCGCGTAAGCCTCCGGTGTGGGATCGGCCAGCACGGCCTTGCGCTCCGGCAGGTGGAGGCGGAGGAGGCGGTCGTCCGTGATCTCCTGCACCGTGCCGGCGATATCCACGACCACCGTGCAGTCGGCCAGGACGAGGTACTCGAGCGCCTCTTCGGTCTCCCGCAGGATGGCGAGGGTCGCCGACGGCGGGTCGGGAAGAGAGAGGTCGCAGCCACCGCCGTGGAGTTCCACGACATCGGTGAGCGCCGCGTGCAGCGCTTCGTCGAGTCCGGCCTCCGGCACGCCGGCTCTGACCAGGATCCGGTCCGCGAGCTGCCGTACGAACCACACCGTGCCGTGCCGGCAGCCGGATCCGTACCCGGGAAGCGTGGTGACGCCGTCGAGCACCACGGCCACCGTGTCCGTGGCGGCGGCGGCGTCCTCGTTGGCCAGGCCGGGTGTCCCAGGCTCGGTCGCCAGACTGATGCGCATGGCAGCGGCGCCCTTTCTGTTCCGTCGTGTTGATGTCGGGGAAGCGGATGCAGCGCTCCCCGTCGAGGGAGTTCCTCTCGGAAACCCCACCGACCGGGGCCGGATGCAGCCTGCCGCGGGGCCGGGGCGAGCCGAGCGGGCGGGGCGGGCGACTGCGGCGAGGACAACGAGGGCCTTCCGCCTGCCGGTTGTGGTTCTCTCGATCCACTCCGGGCCGGAAGGCCCTCGTCACGTTCGCCTACGACTCAAGGCGTCCCGGTCTCGCCTGTCACTGGGGCGGTCCCGGGAGCGCACCTGAGTCACCGGTCACGCCCCTGAGTTCTCCGGGGTCTCGGTGGCGAGCAGATCCTTCAGCTCATGCACCGCTTCGCGCAGCTTGTCGGCGAAGACGGACATCTCGTGGGCCACCGGGAGCGGTGTGCTCAAGTAGACATTGAAGCGGTCAGGAAGCAACACATAGGCGACACCGATGCACCGGCTGCTGGTCGATCCGAAACCGAAGTGCTGGAGGTTGATGGAGGGCGCCGAGCTGGTGCTCAGATAGTCGTCCCTCATCTTGATCCAGCCCGGCGTCTCGTACAGTGCGAGCGGCTCGGTCACCCCCAGCGCCTCGCCGCGCCGCTTCTGAATCAGCTGGAGCTCCCACAGGTGCTGCTCGGGCGCCTGCCCCGCTTGGCACTCCTTCGCGCGCTCCACATGCTTCTGCGCGGCGGCCCGGAACGCCGCCCTGCGGGTCGCCTCATCCGCCTCGGGGTCTTCCATCGCGGCCACGAACCGCACCACTTCGGGCGTGACGACGCGCATCGCCTCCGTACGGCCGCGCCGGTACTGTCGCGTGGCGATCGCCTCGTACGTGGCGCCCACATGTCCCTTGGCGCGCCTGTGGGCGAGTTGGTAGGCCATCTGTACGAACGCATCCGGCGAGATCCGGAGCTGCTTGGCCCGGTTTCCGCCGAAGTCCTCGAACGACAGGGCGGACGTGGCGGTGTTGGCCCCGTACTCCGCGAAGGAGTCGGCAGCCGCCCGCACATCGGCGTGCAGGCCGGCGTCGAGCACGAATTCGATGGGCTCGACGGCAGGCATGCCCTGGGGCCGGGCGCCCGACTCCTGGGAGTGCTCCTCCGCCGAGGCGCCCATCAGACTGTCGACGAAGCTGAGGATCGTGGTCCCGTCCAGGCCGCAGTGCTCGACGTTGATGCCCGCCGTACCGTCCTCGAAGACGATCAGGGACACGGCCTTGTCGAACCACCGATTGCCGCTGTCACCGTGGAGCAGCTGGTCGCACGCCTCGAGGGTGTCCTTGGGTGCGAAGTCCTCCAGACACACGCAGAACAGCGCGGTCTCGACCTCGTCGAGGGCAGCCGCGTTGCCGGGGTGACAGGCGAGCAGCGCGTCCCGGCTGGCTGCCCACTCCGCCCGGGCCTTGGTGGTGAGATGCCCGACCGAGGTGTCCGGCGCGGCCCGCACGGCACCGGTCTTCATGACGGCACGCAGTCCGGCCATGAGGTCGTCCAGCGTGTGGGGCCGGCCGTCCGGGCCGATCACATCCATACGGAACATGTTTCCGCGGAAGAACACCACGATGTGGCGTGCCTGTGACGGGCCCGGCCATTCCTCGGTGTACGGCGTTCGGACGGTGTCCTGCACAGGTCCGGGAATCCGCGTCGTGGAGAACAGGTACTTGTTCTGCTCCATCGTGAGCGGCTGCCCTCGCTGGAGGATCGGCGGAACGCGTTCCTCGTCGAGCTTGAGCTTGTAATTGACGGCCCCGGCGATGAGCCCCGCCAACCGTTCCGCCTGTGGCCGGCCGGAATCCTTGAACAGGAAGAAGAAGTTCGCATTGAGTGCGATGCGGTCGCGCCGGCCCAGATACCGGGACGGCCAGAAGGTGTCGAGCCAGCTGTGTACGCCCTCTTCGGCGTTGTACTGCTCGAGTGCCGCGTGGAGCGTGCGTCCGGGGCCGTCCGGCCGGAGGAACGAGGCCACTTCCGCCTCTGTCGCCGCCAGTTCGTCCGCGGTCAGCAGCGGCGCGCACCAGTCGATGAACCGCTCGCAGCTTTCCTCCAGCGTGGGCAGTGGCACGCGCGGCAGGCTGTCTTCATGGGCGAAGGTAGGGGTGGCCGTTCCCTGACTACTGTTCAATTCATCTCTCGATCCAGGCGGTTGCGCGGTTGCGCTGTTGTTGATGATCCCTTGTGCGTCGCGAGGTCCGCGACTGCGCAACTATTACGTGTCACGCGGCCGGGACAAGTAAAGCTGGGCGTACAACCAGCCGTCGGATTCCAGACCTCGCGAATCCACTCCGACGGACGACAGCGTCTCCAGGACGAGCGACTGCTCCTCCGGAGAGGCGAACCGCCGCTGTTTGAACAAACCCTCCACCTGTACGGTCTCGTATCCGGCCCCGGCCAGGCTCTCCTCGACAGGCTCGAAGGGGAACATCCGCAGGACGAAATGCGCCATCCACGGCTTGCGGTCACCGTGTGCGCCGACGACCCGGGAGATGGTCCTGTCGGTGACGTAGCCGAGGCAGCCCGTCGAGATGACGAGGTCCGTTCCGGCGAGCTGCTCGCGCTGCCGCTCCGTCGGCTCGTGCTGTTCGAGGTCGGCGTGGACCGCGCTGTCGAGGAACCCGGCCGAGAGCCCGTACGAGAGGGCGTCCTGCGACGTGTCGAGGCCCACGAACCGGATGCGCTTGACGCTGCGCCGTGAGTCCACGAACGCCCGGTCGCGGGCCAGGAGGGCGCTGCGGGTCCGCGGCTCGGCAGCGCTGCCGCCGTAGCGCTCGTACAGCTCGTCCATGGTCGCGTCGCATTTCAGCAGAGCCGCGTTGATGCCGTAGGAGCAGCCGATGTCCAGAACGTTGGGAGTCAGGACCTGCTGCGATTCCCGGTATTCCTGGATGAGTTTTGCGAAATAGGGCTTGGCCAACTGAGGGATGCAGTAGTCGAGCTCGCGCAGCGTACTGAAGTAGGCGCGCGGGTCGGGTTGCGTGTAGATGTGATCGAGTGAGACTTTTCCAGTCGTGTCGAAACGCACGGGTGCACTCCTCTGTGGATTGCAGAGCGGGCGATGGGCCGACGGACGGCGGAGTCACATCGCCGACCGGACTCACTAATCCAGTAGTTGGTCGACCCGCACGGCGCGTCCCTCGGCCGCCAGATGCTCGGGCAGCACGCGGCCGAACAGTTGCTTCGTCCGCGCGACGCTGCCGATGACTCCGGGGCGCTCGCTGTAGGCGAATATCGCCGAATGGCGCGCGGTCTCGCCCTGCACGGAACTCACTCGGTGCAGCGAGTAACGACCCTTGAACAGTTGCAGATCACCCGGACGCAGCGTAAGGCGACGGATCAGGCGCCCACCGCGGCCGTCCAGGACATCCCGAACGTCATCGAAATTCTCCGCTTGTGCGGACCTGATGTTCGGGCAGTACTCGAAGACGCCACCGGCCTGCGCCTCCTGCGTGAGCAGGCTGACCGTGAACTCATTCGTGTCGAAATGCCACGGATGCTCCATTCCTGGGTTGACCACGTTGAGGACCAGCCCGGACAGCGGGTCCGCGAGCTCATGGAGACGGGGAAGTTCGAAGCAGTCGGCGACAAAGCGCTTGAACAGCTCGCTGGAATAGAGCTGCTGGATGATGAAATCTTCGGGGATGCGATCACGCGCCACGAAAGCGTTGCCGCGCTCGATGGCGATCCGACCCGGATGGTCCTCCGGCAGTGCGGAGTCCACGGCGATGTTGTAGGCATTGACGGTTTCGACATCATAATGCGCGTGAGGGGCGATCTTCGCGCACTCGAGTCGTAGTGCATCGTTCAGGGAGGAACGAAGGAAGTTGGGCAGTACGCTGCATCCATCCGTCTCCAGCGCGCGCCGGGTGCGAGAAATTACGGACTTCCAGTCCGCACCCTCCGGCTCCGACAGGGGATAGCGGGCCGTGTCCACCACCCGCTCAAGCATCCGAGCTGCCGATGTGCTCATGAAGTTCCTCTCCACGCGCAAGCCCACCGCCCCGGCCCCCGGACATCCCGGGCCAATTCGGTGATTCCTGTCTTCGACGCCATGCAGCGTAAGCAACATGATCCACACACTGTCAAGGGCGCCACCGCCCCCAACAAGCCTGCGCCCGCAGTGTCTTACCGCCCTTCTCGCGAACCCCAGACGGGTTTAGCACATTCATTGCTCGCCATTCATGGCTCCGAGGTTGTCTGTGACACGCGACACTGAACGGTCCTCAACAAGACAGACAAAACTGGTATCTGACTGTTAGCCACCCGGACGAGCCGGGGCCGTACGACGATTGAGAGCGGCGCGAAGTGAGCTGCTCCCGGAACGGGAAATGCATCCAGCGCTCGGCACGGAACCGGACGCGGCTAACGGCAGGGACACGTTTCAACGCCCCAGGCCCGGCACACCACGGCACGGCACGGCACGGCAGGTGACGGTCAGCAAGGCCTCGGACAGGTGGGTGCGGTACGGAACGGGACAGATGCCCCCTGCACCACAGACTGCGAGTTGAGTTGACCGACCCGGGAGACCGCGGTTTGTTTCAACGCCCTGCCGGGGACAGGCGCAGATTCCACCGGCCGAGCCGTCCGCTGAGTTCCACCGCTGCCAGCGGTTCGACGTCCAGTCGCCAGAACGTCTGCGGCGGTAGGCCCAGCGCATGTACGAGGGCCGCCCTGATCACGGTCTGGTCGGCCACCACCAGCACCCGGCCCTCCTCGACGGCCGGCCGGCAGTCGAGCCACGACCCCACTCGGTCGCGGAGGGCGAGCAACGATTCTCCGCCGTGCGGGGCGGCAGCGGGGTCGGCGAGCCAGGCCGCGACCGCCTCCTGCTCCTGAGCGGCGACCTCGTCGAGGGTCCGGCCACGCCACCGCCCCATCGAGCAGGCCGCGAGTTCCGGAGCCGTTACCGCGGTCAGCCCCATCGCCTCGGCGGTCTGCCGGCATCTCAACGACGGTGCGGCGTAGGTCTGCCGTACGGCGGGCAAGGACGGGGCCTGCTGCCGCGCCCGGAGCAGGCCGCGCTCGTCGAGAGGGGCGTCGTCCTCGAAGCGCACCTCGCGCCGGGTCGCACCGGCTGCGGCCGCCAGCAGGGTCATCCGTACGGTCATCCCCCCGCCTCTCTTTCCAGCGCACTCCGGCGCATCCCGTTCCGGCGCACTCCGGCGCATCCGGCGCATTTCGCGGAGCGATCGTAGTCACAGTGCCGCCGCTGCGCCCGACGGGGGCTTGGCCGCGCCCCACGCAGGGCGGTACGGTCTGGAGGTTCATGCGACGGGGCGACGGAAGTCCGGTGAGAATCCGGGACGGTCGCGCCACTGTGTGCCGAGCAGCCGAAACACCCTGGATCGGGTGGTACGGCTGCCGGTGAGTCAGACCCCGCCTTGTCGCGCATGCTCCACCGAATGGGACGCGTGTTCCCCAGGGAGGTTCGCTGTGGCTCTGACCACCGCTTCCAGCTCCACGCCCACGACTGTCACAGCGCCTCTGCCGCTCAAGGCGATCGCGCCCTGGGCCCTCTTCTTCGGCGTGCTCATGATGGTTCTGCTCTACTTCGTCGGTGCCGAACAGGGCGCGACGGCCTTGTTCTCCGGCGAGGGTGTCCACGAGTGGGTCCACGACGGACGCCACCTGCTCGGCTTTCCCTGCCACTGATCCGGCGGAGACATGAACCACATCACCGTCAGATCCCTGCTCGTGCGCGGCATGATCGCAGGTGTCGTCGCCGGGCTGCTCGCGTTCGGACTCGCCTATCTGATCGGCGAACCGCACGTGGAGGACGCGATCGCCCTCGAGGGACAGGGCCACCACACCCATGGGGCGGCGGCCGCCACGCATGCGCACGAGGTCGAGGTCGAACTGGTCAGCCGGCCGGTGCAGTCGACTCTCGGCCTGGCCACCGCCGTCCTCGTCTACGGCGTGGCCCTGGGCGGTATCGCCGCCGTCGTCTTCTGCTTCGCGCTGGGCCGCGTGGGCCGCTTCAGCCCTCGGGCCACGGCTGCCCTGGTCGCCGGTGCGGCCTTCGTCACCGTTTCCCTGGTGCCGTTCCTGAAGTACCCCGCCAACCCGCCGGCCGTCGGTGATCCCGGCACCGTCGACCAGCGGACGATCCTGTACGTACTGATGATCGTCCTCAGCATGCTGCTGGGGCTGGGCAGCATCTGGCTGGGCCGGCGCCTGGCCGCTCGGCTCGGCGCCTGGGACGCGTCTCTGGCCGCAGGCGCGGTCTTCGCGCTGACCGTCGGTGCCGCATTCGTGTTCCTGCCGGCGGTCGACGAGGTCAAGTCCGACTTCCCGGCCGACCTGCTGTGGGGCTTCCGCCTCTCATCGCTGGCCATCCAGGCCCTGCTGTGGACGGCGTTCGGCGTTGTCTTCGGCAGGCTCGCCCAACGCGTGCTCAACCCGAGCCCGTCACGCGAAGGCGTCATTCCGCCGTCCGCCGCACCCGTCGGCTGAGGCGACTGACAGACACGACCGAGGACCCGCCGGGAGCACCCGGCGGGTCCTCGCCGTTATGCCCGCCTTCCACACCAGGTCACTCGGCCGGTGGCGATCCTGGTTCCCGCCCGCCTCTCCCGGCGCGCCTCTCCGGCGCGCCTCGTTCATGGCCGCGACCGAGCGCGTCCCCTCAGGAGTCGAGTACGAGCAGTTGGGCCTCGTCCTGTTCCCACCCGACGCACACGTCTGCGTCGAGGTCGCGCGGGGCCCGCGGACCCGCCGAGAGTTCGCGGACCATCAGGTCCTGCCCTCCGGCACGCAGGCGGTGACGGAGGGTGGCGCCGAGGTTGGTGGAGGACACCACCCGGCCGCTCGCGCTGTTCTCCGCGCGTACCGCCGGGATGAACGCCATGTGCTCCGGACGGATGGACACCGCGTACCGTTCGCCTACGGCTCCGCGATCCCTGACCCGGCCCACGCCCAGTTCGCCGAGGTCGACGACGGCCACGTCGTCCGAGCGTTCCATGACAGTGCACGGAAGCAGATTGGTGTCGCCGAGGAAGTTGGCCACCCAGTCGGTCACAGGATGCGCGTACACGTCCTCGGGAGCGCCCTGCTGGACGATCTTCCCGTCCCGCATCACGACGATCCTGTCCGACATGGACATGGCTTCGTCCTGATCATGGGTGACGAACAGGACGGAGATCCCCAGTGACCGCTGGATGGTCTTGATCTCCTCCTGCATCTGCTCGCGCAGCCGTTTGTCCAGCGCCGCCATCGGCTCGTCCAGGAGGAGTGCCGACGGATTGAAGACCAGGGCGCGGGCGAGCGCGACACGCTGTTGCTGTCCTCCGGAGAGCTGGCGCGGGCGGCGGTCGCCCATTTTCGCCAGACCGACACGGTCGAGCGCCTCCTCGGCCCGCTGACGTCGCTCGGCCGGCCGGACCTTGCGCATCCGCAGGGCGAATTCGACGTTCTCCCGGGCGCTCATATGCGGGAAGAGGGCGTAACTCTGGAACACCACACCGAGGTTGCGATCCTTCGGAGGGAGTCTGTCGACGGGTTGGCCGTTGATCAGCACCATGCCGGAGGTGAGGTCCTCGAATCCCGCGACCATCATCATGGTCGTGGTCTTGCCCGAGCCGCTGGGGCCGAGCAAGGTGACGAACTCGCCGGGACGGACGGTGAGATCGAGATCGTCGACCGCGGTGACGTCGCCGTAGACCTTACGGACCTGGCGCAGTTCGATGGAACCGTCTTCCTGGCTCCCGGTCGGCAGGGCAGTTGTCTGGAGCGGAGCTGAGGTTGTCATGAACTCACCCTGTCTGGTCGGGGGCCACAGTCGTCAGTGGCAGCATCCGGGCGATGGAACGGCGTCGGAGCATGAAGAAGATCTGCACGAGCAGTCCGAGAGTGGCGATCGTGACCAACATGGCCGAGGAAACCGCGATTTCCGGCGTCAGGTTGTACTGGATATCGGTGAACATCTTGACCGGCAGCGTCGTCGCGCTCGGCGACTGCAGGAACAGCGAGATCACCGTTTCGTCGATGGAGACCGCGAATGCGAAGAGCGCGCCCGCGATAAGACCGGGCCGGATGACGGGCAGATACACGAAGCGAGCCACGGACACCACTCCCGCTCCCAGGCTCTGTGCCGAGCGCACCAGCGCCGGGTTCAATCCGGAAAGGCTGGCCCGGACCGTGAGGAAGGTGTACGGGGTGGCGATGACGGCGTGCGCGAGGCCGATCGGAAGGATCGTACCGACGAGTCCGACGGAGTTGAAGAACTGGTAGAAACCCAGCGCCAGGACGATGGGAGGCACGATCATCGGAGCGAGGATCACCCCGGACGCCGCGGACAGTCCCGGAAAACGTCGTCCGTGCAGGGCCACGGCCGCACTACCGCCCAACAATACGGCGAGCGTCACGGCGATACCGGCGGCCTGCAGGCTTGCCAGCACGGCTGATGTCCAGCCCGGATCGCCGAGGAATCCCGTTACTGCGTCGAAGGAGAAGTTGTCCGGCGGGAAGGTGATGTACCGGCTCTGATTGAGTGCCATCGGCACCACGATCGCCGTCGGGACAACGAGAAAGACGAAGACCGGTACGGCGGCGAGCAGCGTCGGTGAAAGTCGAGAACTAGCCGACCTCATGTGTACCCCCTGCACGAAGGATCCGCTGATACAGCGCTACGAGCACACTCACGATGAGGGTCAGAATGAGGGCCAGTGCCGAAGCGCCGGGGAAGTCGGTCAACTCCAGTGCGTAGAAATTGATCTGATTGGCGATCATCATGTCTCCTGGTCCGCCGAGCACGACCGGAGTGATGAAGAACCCGATACAGATGATGAACACCAGCAGCCCCGCCGCTGAAACGCCCGGCACGGTGAGAGGAAGGATGATCCGCCGGAAGACCGACTTCTCGCTCGCGCCCAGGGACCGCGCAGCCAGCTCCAGCCGGTTGTCGATCGCCGCCAGTGCGGCGAAGATCGGGAAAACGGCGTACGGGAGGAGGTAGTGCACCATCCCGAGAACGACGGCGAACCGGTTGTGCAGCAGCGCCAGTGGATGGTCGATGAGTCCGATTCCTTGCAAGGCGCCGTTCACCAGCCCGTTGTCCTGCAGGAGGACCGCCCACGCGAAGTTCTTCACCAGGACTCCGGTCCAGAACGGCAGCAGCACCAGTGCGAAGAGAACGATCCGCATGAGGGGGCCGCGACGCCAGATCGCCACCGCCAGCAGGTAGCCGATCACCAGCGTGGCGAGCGTGGACACCGCGCTGATCTGCAGGGTGTTCACCATTGATTTGATCACCAATGGATCCTGCAACACCCGTTCGTAGGCCCGGTCCTCCGTACTGGAGGCGACGAGTGTGCCCAGCGGGGTCAGAAAGAAAACGGCGTTGAATACGGCGATCGGGGCCAGAAGGAGCGGCCACGCCTTACGGACGCGCAGGGTGCGTCCGCGGGGCGTGGCGGCGCCCGCCTCGACGGGAACCGTGGCGGCGAGGGGCATCGTCAGCTACCCGCCTGCCACTGCTTGAACTTCTGCTCCGTCGCCTTGATGTTGTCGGCCCACCATGTGTCGTCCCGCTCCAGAATGCTGCTCGCCAGCTTCGGGCTCGTGGGAAGGGTGTCGGCGACGTCGGCGGGCAGCTTGGACAGCGCGGCGGTGTTGGCCAGCGTGAGTTGCGTCGTCCGGTCGAAGTCGGCACCGGCGTCGGCGTTGTTGCTCATGAAGTCCATCAGCCGGAACGCCGCCTCCTTGTTCCTCGCGCCCTTCGGAACGACGAAGTAGTCGCCGGCGAGGATGCCGTTGCGGGAGGAGAAGTTGAGTTTGGCGCCGTCCTTGCGAGCGGCGTTGATCCTGTTGTTGAAGCTGGTCGACAGCGAGACCTCTCCCGAGGTCAGCTGCTGGATCGGCTCCTGATTGGCGGTGTGGTAAAGGAGCTTGTCGCGGCCGGGGTGCTGCGCGAGGTATCGCAGTGCGGCGTCCACGTCCAGGGGGTAGATCTCGTCGAACGGCACGCCCTCGGCCAACCGCGCCGCTTCGAGCACGGAACTGTCCGACAGCTGCCCGTACACGGAACGCTTGGTGGAGTATCTTCCCTGATCGAAGAACTGGGCCCAGTTCTTGGGCGCCCGCGCGTCCGAGATATGGGCCTGATCCCAGGCCATGACGAACAGGAAACTCAGGTACTTGATGCCGTAGTCGGCCTTCGCGTAGGCCGGCAGACCTTTGTCGTTGATGATGCCGTAGTCGAACTTCTCGAGCAGTCCTTCGTTGACGGCCTGGACGTACTCCGGTGCCGTGAGCTCGACGAGATCCCACCGCACATCGCCGGAGCGCACCTGGAGCTTGAGGGCGGCCAGACTCGTATTGGCAAGCAGCTTCGGGCGAATACCTGTCTTCTTCTGAAAGGGCGTCAGGATCGTCTTGGTCAACTGGTCGTTGTAGGAGCCACCGTACGAGGTGACGGTGACGGTTTTGTTCGCAGGCCCGGAGTCGGCGGACTTGCTGCTGCAAGCCGTGAGGAGGCTTCCGGCGAACGGTGTCGCGAGCGCCGTAAGGGCTCCCGTCTTCAGAAGTGACCGTCGGCTCAAAGGTGTTGTTGGTTGCTCAGTCATTCTTGGCACGGCCTCTCTTGCTCTTTCCAGGCATGCGGGATCGGGGAGGCAGCGACGTCTGCCTTTTCCACGGCATGTGGGATCGGCGGTGACATCTGCGGAGTGAACGTGGAGATTTCCGCCAGAAGTTGGCGAAGTCGCGTACGCGTTTTCACGCGGCTGTCGCCAATCGCTGGGGCTTTGCGGGTTTCGCCTGTGCCTTCGCGTCCCGGACCAGTGGATATTGGACGATTCATTGCTCGTGAGGTCCGTGTCGCCGACCGCGTGCCGCAAACCATAGGGAGCACTTGTCTAAGCGTCAACGATTGTTTTCGAGGAGCTATCCGAGGTACACGCGGGCGTGAGCGCGCCGCGCGCCGCACGCACGGACCGGACGCGTGCCGCACGCACGGGACCGGCAGCCCGTCGATTCGGGCGCGGTATCGGGATTACTTCGCGGTCGACCGACGCGATCGACCGACCGAGGCAGTGGCACAGGCCATGGCGCACCATGCCGAGGTGTACAAGACATCCACTGGCTTGTCAGCGAGTGGATGAAACGCACACTCCCCCTCCCCTGGTGCCTGGTTCTAGGTTCGTACCGCGAGACGGCAGCGCCGTTCCGGCCCTGGGCACACCCCGCCTGGGCCGCACGGCACCGCCCCCGCGCCGGTCGCTTCCCGGTACGAACCCGGGTCTGCCGTCAGGCGCTGCCCTGGAACCCCGCTCCACCGCGCCGCCGCCCCCGCTGCGACGACAGCACCCCAAGGCACCCGGCCCCGCGCGGCGGCAGACTGGATCGGAGGACTGCATGGCAGGCCACCACGGCGACGACGAAGGTGACGGTGAGGCGGTGACGACCGCCCACAGTCCGTCGCTGATCTCGCAAGGCTTCGGCCGCGCCGATCCGGCGCCCCCACACACGTTGTGCGACGTAGCTCCGAGCGGTACCGATCACCACGTCGATCACCACGTTCCCATACGGAGTGCGCGCCGCCGTCCGGCTGCTCGTTCTTGTTGAGGGTTCGGGGTCACGCCCGCGACAGCGGCCGTGGCGAGCACCCAGTCGGCCGCGATCAGCAGGTAGGCAAGCCGCTGGCGCCGCTGTCCGTCCAGTACCAGCCAGTGCGCCGGCCAGGACCACCGATCGGAATCAGCAGGTCGAGGGTGTAGACGAAGGACTGGAATGGCACGCCTTCCCCCCCGCTTCACCGGGGTCGGAGAGTGGGCCCCGAGGACCGGAGTGCCGAGCGGGGTCAGCGCGATGAGCCAGATCCCGGCAAGCCACGCCCGGAAGCCGTATCCGACGGTGGCATCCAGCGCATGCCCCCACACGCGTCCGGCCGGGCGCTGCGTACGACGCCAAGGGCGCTGCTTCGCCAGGAGCACCGGGCGATCGGCGTGGGATGCAGCTGCCGTCCTCACTCCGTAAGCTCGTATACGGGAGTGCCCGCCGATGGACCGAGTTCCACCGGGCGCACGATGCCGCTCGCCTCCAGCTCCCTTGAGGCGCAGGAGTAAAGCGATGGACGCACTGCTTGAGCGTGTGCTCGAAGCCCACGGCGGGCTGGACCGCTGGAGGGACGTCTCGACCCTCAGCGCACGGATCACTTACGGCGGCCCGTCCTGGGAATTCAAGCGTCACGCCGACTTCACAGCGCCCTACGGCGGAGAGTGGCTCGCGACAGACGCCGAGGTGCAGCTCCTCGAAGGAGCACGGCCGGGCTCGGTGGCCCTGCTCGGGCTCCCCGATATGGCGAAGGCGAAGGCGTGGTACAGCTCGTCCGGGGACCGGAGGATCCGGGCGGCCTCCGGCGGCCAGGGTTGATCGAGCTCTCGTGCTGACATGGAGCCACACATGACCACACCGCGGGACCTGTTGATCGTTGCGACGGACATGGCGTCCAGTCGTCCTGTGGAGCGAGGCGCTCTGTCGCTTGCGCTCGCGGGAGCCGAGGCGATCGACCTCCTGGATGCCCAGGCCATCGGACTGGACGGCGATCACATCGTGCCGGGCCA